>CAJOPH010000020.1 GCA_905236805.1 uncultured Eubacterium sp.
ATGACGGCTCTTTTTTATCGTTTGCCGTTTCATGTCTGCTATGCGTTTTTATCCCGAACGGGATGAACCTGATCCTCTTCCTTCGCACCAAAAGGTTTGAGGACCTTTTGGATCAGATCCTTCAGATCAAGACCTTATGATCACAAGTCAAATACGTTACAAGTCAAAGGCATCGCAAATCAAAGACGCTTATTTGGCAAGCATCATCATCACATCGTTTGACCTTTTAACGAACTCTCCCATCTCCTCGGGCTTTAAAGGTGAATTGGAAAGGCGGGCCAGGTCGTAGATCTGCCTGCAGAATATCTCCGTGTTTTCCGAATCCTTGTTTTCGTAGACGTATTTTACCAAAGGATGTGATATATTTAATGTCAACGTCTGATCGGCCGGGAATCCCCCCGCAGAGCCCATGCCGTCCATGGAATACATCTTCATCATGTCGCTCATCCTCCTAGACTCTTCGGAAAGGGTAAGGACGGCGGCTATCTTTTCATCCTTAAGCTTTGATGCAGCTACCTTAAGCTCTTCGTTCCCCAGGGCCTTGTGGAAGATTTCGGTCAAAGAATCCGTCTCGGCGGAAAGATCCGCGTCATCTTCCTTTACGGAGTCATTTATATCGGAGTCTATCCTTTGGAACTTGTAATGCTCGTTTCTCCTTTCCAGCTGCGTGATAAAGGATGTATCTATCGGGTGGGTAAGAAGGACGGCGTTAAGCCCCTCGTCTTTGAACATAGTTATGTACTGCCCCTGTGAGGATTCGTCCGTCACGTAGTAGACCACGTTTTTTTCTTCCTCTTTTTCAGCGTCTGCGTCATCTACGCCGTCAACCGTTCCTTCCAGCGGTGCATCCCCGGAGCCTGACTCATCCGTTTTTTCCGAAGATCCTTCCCCGGCATCTTCACCTTTGGATTTTTCATCAGATTTTTCATCGGATTTTTCCTCTTCCACAGGCTTTAAGAGCTCGGGGAGGGTCTGGTATTTGCCGTTAATGTCCTTAAAGAGGATGTAGTCATTTATCCTGTCGCAGAATTTGTCGTCCTTAAGGCATCCGTACTTTATGAACGGTGATATGTCATCCCAGTATTTCTCGTAATTTTCCTTCTCGGTCTTGCACAATCCCGAGAGCTTGTCGGCTACCTTCTTCGTGATATACTCCGATATCTTGGTCACGAACCCGTCGTTTTGAAGGGCGGAACGCGAGACATTGAGCGGAAGGTCCGGGCAGTCTATCACACCCTTAAGGAGCATGAGGAATTCCGGGATCACTTCCTTTATATTGTCCGCAATGAAGACCTGGTTGTTGTAGAGCTTTATCACGCCCTCAGCCGACTCATACTCCAGGTTGATCTTTGGAAAGTAGAGTATGCCCTTTAGGCGGAATGGATAGTCCATGTTCAGGTGGATCCAGAAGAGAGGCTCCTTGTAGTCACGGAAGACCTTCCTGTAAAATTCCTTGTATTCATCATCCGTGCACTCCGACGGGTTCTTCGTCCACAGGGGAGAAGGATCGTTTATGGGGACGGGGCGCTTTACTATCTTTGACATCTCCCTGGCGGGGGATATCTCCACGGTCTCCTTCGTGCCGTCTTCCTTTTCCTCTTCCCGGGTCTTTGCTTCCTCGGTATATTCCTCTATGACCTTGTCCTTTTCCGTCACCTCATCCCTGGGAACATTCTCGTACTGCTCTTCCTTGGTCTCATCCTCCAGGAATATCTTTGTGGGCATGAACGAACAGTACTTCTCCAGCACCTCCCGCACCCTGTATTCATTTACAAATTCTAAGATATCGTCATTTATGAACAATGTCACCGTGGTGCCGACTTCATCCCTGTCCCCGTCCTTCATGTCAAATTCCGTGCCGCCGTCGCACTCCCAGTGCACGGGAACGGACCCTTCCTTGTATGAAAGGGAATCGATATATACCTTGTCCGCCACCATGAAGGATGAATAAAAGCCCAGCCCGAAGTGCCCTATTATCTGCTCCTCCTCTGCCTTTCCCTTGTACTTGGAAAGAAAGTCCTCCGCACCCGAAAATGCTATCTGGTTGATATACTCTTCCACTTCATCCGCCGTCATGCCAAGACCATTGTCAATGACCTTCAGGGTCTTCTCCTTGGGATTAAGCACGATCTTTATCCTGGCCTCATAATCATCAGGCAGCTGATAGTCCCCCATGACATCCAGCTTTTTTAGCTTCGTGATGGCATCGCATCCATTGGAGACCAGCTCCCTCAGGAAGATGTCGTGATCGGAATACATCCATTTTTTGATGATGGGAAAAATATTTTCGCTGTTTATCGAAAGATTTCCATGCTTTTCAGACATTGTTCTTCACCTCTTTTTTGAAAAAATAAATATGGTTCCTTAACTCGTTTCATACAATTATATCCCCCCGTTTCCCAAATGTCAAGAAAAAATTAGCACTCATTGGCGATGAGTGCTAATTTTTGGGTGAAGATTCTGTGAACGCACCCTGACAACCACGTACATAGGAAACGCATTTAATAAATGCGTTTCCTAATAATCCCACGAAAACCCCCTTGCGCATATGGAAAGATTATGATAAAATGGGAAAAACAGTGTTAGACTCTTTAGGAGGACAAAGACATGCAGAAAATCATTGGCGAAGGCATCACGTTCGATGACGTGCTGCTGGTTCCCGGATATTCGGAAGTAACCCCGAACATGGTGGACCTTACCACCGAGCTTACCAAGACCATCACCCTCAACATCCCCATGCTCTCTGCCGGGATGGATACCGTGACGGAGCACAGGATGGCGATAGCCATGGCCCGCCAGGGCGGCATAGGCATCATCCACAAGAACATGTCCATAGAGGCACAGGCAGACGAGATCGACAAGGTAAAGCGTTCGGAGCACGGGGTCATCACAGATCCCTTCTTCCTCTCCTGCGAACATACCCTCAAGGATGCTGACGAACTGATGGGAAAATACCGCATTTCCGGGGTTCCCGTCACGCAAGGAAGAAAGCTCATCGGTATCATCACCAACAGGGACCTTAAGTTCGAGGATGACTACGGAAAAAAAATAAAAGAATGCATGACCCCCGCGGAGAGACTCATTACCGCCACCGAGGGCATCACCCTCGACGAGGCCAAGCTGATACTGGCAAAGCACAGGATAGAAAAGCTCCCCCTGGTGGATGATGATTTTAACCTTAAAGGTCTTATCACGATAAAGGATATCGAAAAGCAGCTCAAGTACCCCTCATCCGCCAAGGATTCACAGGGGAGGCTCCTGTGCGGCGCGGGCGTAGGGATCACGGCCAACATGATGGACAGGGTATCTGCCCTGGTGGAGTCCCAGGTCGATGTGGTGGTATTGGATTCCGCGCACGGGCATTCATTAAATGTACTAAATGCGGTGAAAGAAATAAAGAAAAAATATCCTTCCCTGCAGGTAATAGCGGGAAACGTGGCTACGGGGGACGGATGCAGGGCTTTGATAGATGCGGGCGCGGACTGCGTAAAGGTGGGCATAGGCCCGGGTTCCATATGCACGACGAGGGTGGTGGCCGGCATAGGCGTGCCGCAGATCACGGCCATCATGGACTGTTACGAGGCTGCCAAGGATACCGGGGTTCCTATCATAGCGGACGGTGGAATCAAATTTTCCGGTGACATGACAAAGGCCCTTGCCGCGGGAGCCAATACCTGCATGATGGGATCTCTCTTTGCGGGCTGCGATGAATCCCCGGGTGATTTCGAGCTGTACCAGGGACGAAAGTACAAGGTCTACAGAGGCATGGGATCTCTTGCCGCCATGGAGAACGGCTCCAAGGACAGATATTTCCAGGAGGATGCAAAGAAGCTCGTTCCCGAAGGCGTGGAGGGACGCGTGGCCTACAAGGGCTCCATCGAAGATACCGTCTTCCAGCTCATAGGAGGCATACGCTCCGGGATGGGATACTGTGGGACCGCGACCCTCAAAGACTTAAGGGAAAATGGCAGGTTTGTCAAGATATCTTCCGCCTCTCTCAAGGAGAGCCATCCCCACGATATCCACATCACCAAGGAGGCCCCGAACTACTCATTGGATGAATAAAGCCGGAAAGATACGCTTAGGAACTGTAGAATAATAAGTTGTGCATTTGGACGAAGGATTTTCGTTCATATTATTGTTCTATAGTTCCTTAATATGTGGTAAGAATCATACATACGGAGGTTAGTACATGAGACATCTGATGAGTCCCCTGGATCTTTCCGTGGATGAGCTGGACAGGCTTCTTGACCTGGCAGGCGACATCGAGAAGAATCCTGATAAATATTCTCATCTGTGTGATGGGAAGAAGATTGCCACGGCTTTCTATGAGCCCAGTACCAGGACCCGCCTTTCTTTTGAGACCGCTATGCTGAACTTAGGGGGAGGGGTCATAGGCTTTTCATCCCAAGACTCATCCTCAGCCGCCAAGGGGGAGTCGGTGGCCGATACCATAAGGGTGCTTTCGTGTTACGCGGACATATGCGCAATGCGTCACCCCAAGGAAGGCGCGCCCCTGGTTGCTTCCATGCATTCGCAGATACCCGTGATAAATGCTGGAGACGGCGGGCACCAGCACCCCACACAGACTTTGACGGACCTTCTCACCATAAAGTCCCTCAAGGGAAGGCTTTCTTACCTGACGATAGGGCTTTGCGGGGACTTGAAATTCGGGCGTACGGTCCATTCCCTGATACACGCCCTGATCCGATATACGGGAATATCCTTTTACCTGATATCCCCCGATGAGCTAAGGCTCCCCGATTATATGAAGGTCGATGTGCTGGACAAAAACGGAATATCCTTCAAGGAAACGGAGCGCATGGAGGATGCCCTGCCCCACCTTGACATCCTCTACATGACCAGGGTCCAGAGGGAGAGGTTCTTTAACGAGGATGACTATGTGCGTATGAAGGGCTTTTATATACTGGATCGCAAGAAGATGTCTTTGGCCCCGGAGGAAATGCTGGTCCTTCATCCCCTCCCCAGGGTCAATGAAATAGCCACCGAGGTGGACGATGATGAAAGGGCCGTTTACTTCAAGCAGGTCAAGTACGGGGTCTATGTCCGGATGGCCCTGATACTGGCTCTTTTGGGGATAGAAGATGTGCTGGATTCCGAGGAGGAGACAGAATGTTAAATGTAGGTGCGATTTCCCAGGGATATGTTTTGGACCATATCAAGGCCGGAGGGGCACTCAAGATTTACCATGACCTGGGGCTTGATGACACGAACTGGCCCGTGGCCATGATAATGAACGCCCAGAGCTCCAAGATGGGCAGGAAGGACATACTCAAGGTAGAATGCGACATAGACGAGGTAAACCTTGACATCATAGGCTTCATCGACCACAATATCACGGTAAATCTTATCAGGGACGAGAAGATCATCGAAAAAAAGCGTCTTTGCCTCCCCAAAGAGATACACAATATAATACGGTGCACGAACCCCAGGTGCATCACATCCATAGAGCAGGAGTTAGAGCATGTTTTCATTCTTACGGATGAGACCAACGAGATCTACCGCTGCAAGTACTGTGAAGAAAAATTCAACAAAAAATAAGAAAATGTAAAGAAGTTTCAAGGAGGATCAAATGGCCATCATCGGTGCTATACTGGGAGACATAATTGGCTCCGTTTACGAATTTGAAGAACCCGAGGATTCTTCCTCATGCGAACTATTTCCCACAGGGGCGGAATTTACTGACGATACCGTCATGACCTTGGCTATCAAGAAAGCCGTCATCAAGGGAAAGGACTACGACAAGATGATGAGGCAGCTGGGAAATCTCTATCCCGACTGCGGATACGGGGCCCACTTCATGAAATGGCTTCATTCCGATAATCCGCAGCCATACAAGAGCTGCGGGAACGGGTCTGCTATGCGCGTCTCCTACATAGGCGAGCACTTTGAGACCATGGACGAGGTACACAGACAGGCCCGCGCCACTGCCTTGCCCACCCACAATCATCCCGAAGGCATTCGCGGTGCCGTCACGGAGGCCATCTGTGTATGGATGGCCAAGGGCGGAGCGTCGAAGCAGGAGATATATGACTATGTGCTGGAGCGCTATCCGGCGGAAAAATATCCTTACGCCATATCGCACAGCATGGAAGAATTCAAAGATATATATACCTGGGATCCCCTGTGCCAGGGCAGCATCCCCTTTGCGATGAGGTGCTTCTATGAGAGCGAAGACTTCGAGTCCTTCATGAGGAACGTCCTTTCGGTAAACTGCGATGCAGACACCATAGGTGCCATAGGCGGAGCCGTGGCCTGGGAATTTTACCATGGGAGCGGATTCGATGAGGAGGCTATTTTGAAAAAATACCTGGATGATACTTTGTTGGAACTGGTGTATGCGTGAGAGGAGATTTTTTTAGACATGAAACTGGGCATAGTAGGGCTTCCCAATGTAGGGAAGTCCACTCTTTTTAATTCACTTACCAAGGCAGGGGCGGGTGCCGCAAACTACCCCTTCTGCACGATAGATCCCAATATAGGCATAGTGCCTGTACCGGATGAGAGGATAGAACGCTTAGGGGAGCTTTACCATACCAAAAAAGTAACCCCCGCCACGATAGAGTTCGTGGACATAGCCGGCCTCGTAAAGGGCGCCTCCAAGGGCGAGGGCTTAGGGAACCAGTTCCTTTCCAATATCAGGGAGGTCGATGCGATAGTCCATGTGGTTCGATGCTTTGATGATCCCGACATAGTGCACGTGGATGGCTCCATAGATCCGGGAAGGGACATAGAGACGATAAATCTCGAACTCATCTTCTCCGACATAGAGATTTTGGAGAGAAGGATAGCAAAGAGTGCGCGGGGAGCCAAGAATGACAAATCCCTTAAGAAAGAATCCGAATTTCTTAATGCCATAAAGACCCACCTGGAAGATGGCAAGATGGCAAAGACCTTTGAGCTGCCTGACGATGATGACCTAAGGAAGGCTTTTTTCGGGTACGGCCTTCTCACGGCAAAGCCCACCATCTATGCCGCCAATGTTTCCGAGGATGTGATGGCAGCCGGGGGCAATGCCTATGTGGAAAAGGTTAAGGAAATAGCAAAGGCGGAAGGCAGTGAAGCCTACATGATCTGCGCCGAGATGGAAGCTGAGCTTTGTGACTTGAGTGATGAAGAGCGCAGGGAATATTTGGAGGAGTTAGGAATATCCTCATCCGGTCTTGATATTTTGGTCCAAAAGAGCTACTCCCTCCTGGGGCTTATCTCATTCCTTACGGCAGGGGAAGACGAATGCAGGGCCTGGACCATCACCGAAGGCACGAAGGCTCCCCGGGCTGCGGGAAAGATCCACACAGACTTTGAAAGAGGATTCATAAAGGCTGAGGTAGTACGATATGAAGACCTCATTGAGCTTGGGTCTCTTTCTGCTGCCAGGGACAAGGGTGTGGTGGGCATGGAAGGAAAGGACTACGTGGTAAAGGACGGGGATGTCATACTGTTTCGGTTCAACGTATGATGGAGCCATCTTTCCAAGTCATCCCCCGTGGTAACCTTCATATTTTCCTCATCCCCAAAAACCATGGCCACGTCCATCCCATGGAGAAAGGCCGGCTGCGTGGAGCCCTGGATCCGGTATATGCGCTCAGGGAACAGGGCTTTATTTGCCCTTAGATAATCCCCAAACCTAAAGGACTCAGGGGCCTGGCCCCTGAATATTTTTTCCCTGTCGGGGAGTGAGTCTATCTTCCTCCCGTCAGAGCTTCCATACACCGTGTCCGTGACGGGAAGGACGGGGATGCACCCCCCGTATCCAAAGGCTCCCGTCACTACCCTTTCTATCAGGTCTTTGGATACATACGGTCTTGCGGCATCGTGGATGATGATCAAAGAATCCTCATCCAGCACCCCTTCAAGGTCCTTTAACGCATTCCATATGGAAAGCTGCCTGGTCTCCCCGGGGAGGGAGTATCCCACAGGAAACTCCTCCCCACAGCCTAAAGGAACCTCCTTTAATTCTTTGGCAAATTCCTCCTTGTAAATGGGATCCATCACTACCTGGGCCCCATCTATCAAAGGATTAACGGCAAATGTCCCAAAGGTTTGGGTCACCATCATCCTTCCATCTTTTTTGGCATACTGTTTCGGGACTGATCCCTGCGCCCTGGTTCCCTTTCCCCCCGAAAGGAGGATCAGCCTTGCCTTTTCACCTTTCATGGAATCCTCCTAAATGGAATCCTCCTAAATAGAATCCTCATGGGGAGTGATGATTATCCTCCCGTAGCCTTCTTTTTTTTCCTTCATGATACCGAGACCTTTTGGAAGGTCTTTCAGGTCAAATCTATGGGTGATCATCTGACGGGGATGAACCCTTCCGTCAATGACCTTACTTCTTACCACATGCCAATCATCGTCTTTATCCCCGGTATAGTGTGAATTCCAGATTCCCATGATATGCAGCTGGTTTCTCAGTATCTTCCAATAGGTATCCTTCGAAAGCAGCATGTCGGAATGCGGATTCCCCACCAAAACCACTCGTCCCGCGGGAAGGGTAAGGCCTACCGCCGATGAATACACTTCGTTTGAGCCCACGCATTCAAAGATCACGTCAAAGCCGTAGGATGGATCTTCCTCCATGGCCTTTATCTCATCCCTGGAAATGAGGTGATCTGTATCAAGGCCTAAGGAGATAGCCTTTTCCTTTTGGAAAGCTTTGCTATATACGGCATAGATCATGTCAGGTGAATCCCTTAAAAGATCCATCAGAAAATCCAAAACAAAAAGCCCTATGGCTCCTAATCCATATACCAATATTTTTTCATCTTCAGTGGGGCGTGCGCTTCTTATGGCGTGTACCGCCACCGCCATCGGCTCTATCATGGCCGCAATATCCATAGGAAAATCATCCGGCAGCAAAAACAGATTTCCCTCGGGAACTGCTGCGTATTCCGCAAACCCCCCGTCCCTCCTGGAACCCAGGTAGTCATAGTTTTTGCACATCTCAAACTGCCTCTTTATGCAGGGTTTGCACTTTCCGCAGGGTATGAGGGGAAATACGGACGCCTTCCTGCCTTTGTTTCTTCCTTCCAGGATGGTTCCTGAAAATTCGTGTCCTATGATAAGGGGCATCCTGTGTGCGCCGGTTTCAAATACCCTCGGGATATCCGATCCGCAGATCCCGCAATGTGAAATTTTTATCAGAACCTCCCCCTCTTTCGGGACAGGGTCTTCTACCTCCTGAAGCCTTATGTCGCCTACATCATATAATACCTGAGCTTTCATATATACCCCTTGTACCTGAAATATTCTTCCTGACCCTTGTAGAAAGGATAATCATGGGCGGAAGGCTCCTTTACGCACCTCATGTATGAATCCCCAAAGCGCACCTTTAATATCCCGTCATAGCCTATCGGAACAGGCATGCTCATGGTCTCAAAAGGAACATCAATGGCGCACGTGTACCATTCCTTCCTTCTCCTTACGGGTGACTCGATAAAGGCCGTGTGGGCATAATAGTCCACCAATTCTCCCTGATCCTCCCTGATATTTGAGGCTATCATGTCGGCAGACCTTGCCAGCTCGCCTCTCAATGGCTTTCCGGGGTCTATCACTATGCTGCCATGAAAAAGATTTCCCAGATACTCCTCATATTGAAGGAGCCTTTTTTGGAAGCTGTCAAAGTCAGCCTCAGGGATTTTTCCTGTCTTTTTTTCCATATCCTCGAGCCTAGCGCAATCGTGGGTCAGGGAGTATCCCATGGTGTAGATGAGCCTTTGTATATTGGCCAGTTTCTCATCCCCGGGGATATAGTCCAAAGGATAGATGTCTATCGACAGGATATACGGGCACCCCCAAAATTTTTCCATCCTTTCCTCATCCCATTCCAATGTATCCCTTCTGTCATTTTTCAAGACGGCGTGGAACTGGATAAAGGTATCGGATGAATATACGCTAAGGAGCTTGTAAGGATAGGGAAGCTCATCCGCATGGGATATCAGCTTCATGAAATCCCCGCGCAGCATGCATATGTCCAGGTCATCATCCCATGGTATAAATCCCCTGTGCCTTATAGCCCCAAGGAGGGTTCCAAAGTCGGCAAAGCCCTTCGCGCCTATCTTCTCCATGAAGGCAAAAAGGTCTCTTGCTGCGGTAAGTTCCGCCGCCCAGACCCTTTTCATGGAGCCTGACACTATAAAGCCTTCCCTTTCTTCTTCGAAAAACCATTCGGGGGGAAAGGAAAGCTCTCCTGTCATAGACTCTTTATCTCCTTGAGTATTTCGTCATAGGGCAATCCCTTGTCAAAAAGAAGCCTTGTCCCCAAAACAAACCCCTTTATCCCCATGGGCGCATACTGGCTTACCTTTTCCTTGTCGCAGGCTCCGTCCCAGTAAACTTCAAACTTCATGACTTCCTTAAGTGCCAAAAGCTTTTCTATTTTCTGTTTCACATAAGGGAGAAACATCTGCGCGGCATTTCCGGGATTGACCCCCATGACCAGCACCTTCTTTGCTATGCGGAGCATCTCAAAGACGGTCTCTACCGATGTCCCCGGGTTTATCGCTATGCCGGGCACCATGCCTGCGTCTGTTATCTTTTGCATGGTGGTCGAAGGGTGGTACTCAGCCTCAGGATGTATGTACACCGTATCCCCTTTTCTTAGGTTTGACGTAAAAAGCCCTATGGTATTATTGGGGTGCTCCACCATCAGGTGTACATCCAACGGAAGGTCTGTAAGTGCCCTGATGCACCTCATGTCATTTAATGACATCGCGAAATTCGGCACGTACCTCCCGTCCATTATATCTATGTGAAAGGAATCTATCCCCGCATTTTCCAAATCCCTGACCTCCCGGGCCAGGTGTCCATAGTCCGCACACATCATTGATGCCGAAAATTCAGTCATTTTGTCTACTCCTTCCTCTCATTCCATATCGTCCGTAATCTTGGGATCGGCTATCATCACGGGTTTTTTTGCCACACTCATCAAATGTCCCATGTATCCCCCGTCTCCATAGTAGGCATCCGCATATACCGTAAGCTCATTTTCATCGTCCGGGCGATCGTCTATGATCATGTTCCCCTCTTCTTTTTTTTGTTGTATGATATCCCTTATCTCACCATACAGGGCAGGTCTTATCCCGTCAAGTGCCTCTATCTGAGGATCTATCTTCCAGATTGCCAGTATCTCTTCTTTATTTTCATCAAATATCCGCAGGGTGCTTTTTATCTTTTTGAGGATGATATCTTCATTGGAAAAAATAACGCTCACGCTTACATAATATATGATGGCTTTTTTTTCGCCCCCGTCCGTTTTTTTTCTTTTTTCATCCCATTCTTTTGGTATCATCCTCACCCGTTCCTATCCTTCCCTGTTTTCATATTCATCAAGTATTTCCTTGAAATATTTGCAATTGGTCTTTATGTTTCCCTTAAACACGGAAGACCCTGCCACTATCACGTTGGCTCCCGCATCCAGTATGTCCCTGACATTTTCCTTTGTTACGCCACCGTCCACTTCTATGTCAAAGGAAAGATTCTTCTTCCTTCGGATTTCATGAAGCTCTTTTATCTTTTCTATTGCATACGGTATGAACTTCTGCCCGCCGAAGCCGGGATTTACGCTCATCACCAGGACCAGATCCACCTCACCCAGAATATATTCTAAGGTCTTGACACAGGTAGCGGGATTTAGTGCCACGCCGGGCATGGCCCCTGCCTTTCTTATCTGGTGGATGCACCTGTCCAGGTGGGTTACGGCTTCCTGGTGTACGGTGATGATATTGGCTCCCACGGCGGTAAATTCTTCGATGTACCTTTCGGGCTTTTCTATCATCAGGTGCACATCAAAGGGCTTTCCCGTAGCCTGCCTCAGGGATTTTATTACCGGCATACCGAAGGATATGGACGGGACAAAAAAACCATCCATCACATCCACATGCATCCAGTCCGCCCCTCCGTCATCGCACTCTTTTATACATTCACCCGCCTTCAAAAAATCCAGTGACAGAAAAGACGGGGATAATCTGTATTTCATCAGTATTTCCTCATATCCTTTAATTCATTGTAAAAATCCACATAATGCCCATACCGAACCGGTGATATCATGCCCTCCCCGAGGGCCTTGATGACCATGCACGACGGTTCTTTGGTATGCGAGCAGTCATTGTAATAGCATCCATCGGCATATCTTTTTATTTCGGGAAAGCTGTTTTCCAAATCCTCCCTTTCCATGTCCTTAAGGAAAAGTGAGGAAAATCCCGGCGTGTCCATTATGAATGTCCCTTCATCCCCCAAGGGAAACATCTCCACATGGCGGGTGGTATGCCTTCCCCTCTTTATCTTCCTGGAGACATCCCCGGTCTCTATGAAGGCTTGTGGGGATATTATGTTTATCAGTGAGGATTTGCCCGCCCCGGATGGTCCTGCCACCACGGTGACATGCCCCTCAAGGGATTTTTCAAGGTCTTTTATGCCTTCTTTTTTTTTCGCGGATGTAAATATCACCTTATACCCCGACGGGGCATATATATCCATTATATTTTCCCTGTCCGAAGGATCCGCAAGGTCTTCCTTATTGAAGCATATTATGCTCTTTATCCCCTGATTTTCCATGGAGACAAGAAACCTGTCCAAAAGTGCAAAGCTTGGCTTAGGGTCTTTCATGGCAAATATCACAAGAGCCCGGTCCACATTTGCGGCGGCAGGTCTTACAAGGGCATTGTCCCTGGGAAGGATGTTCTCTACGTTTCCTTCCCTGTCGCCCTCGTGTGTTATCTCTATCTCCACCCTGTCGCCCACCAAAGGCTTTATATTTTCCTTCCTGAATATCCCCCTGGCCTTGCAGGCGTAGGTGATCCTCCTGTCGTAGGCATACACATAGTAAAAGCCTGCCGTAGCCTTTATGATGGTACCCCTTATCATTCGACGATGTCCTCTTCCGGGGTGGTCGTGACAGTGGGCGAAGTGGTGACGGTCTCCTGCGGACCTTTGCTTATTACCACGGAAACGGAAGAGCCTTCCTCTATGCTCCTCCCCGCCGCTATGCCCTGGGATATGACACAGCCTTCCGCGACGCTGTCACTATACGCGTAGTCCACGGCTCCCAGCTCCAGTCCTTTATTGTTGAGCATCCTTTGTGCCTTCTGAAGCGTACTTCCCAAAACATCGGGAACCACCACGTATTTAACCTCAGGTCCCAATGAAACGGTGAGATCCACCGCGGTATTTTCCTGCACGGTAGATCCTGCCACCAGGCTTTGGCGTATGACCTTTCCTTCAGCCACGCTGTCGGAATATTCCCTGGTAACGCTCCCTACCGCAAGATTGCTGTTCTTTAAGAGCTTTTCGGCGTCAGACTGTGTCTTGCCTGTGACACTGGGTACGGACACGGTCTTTTTCCCACGGCTTACGGTCATGACGATGCTCATACCATCGGTGACGGTACTCCCGGCCGAAGGATCTGTGGATATGACCACGCCCTCGTCTACCGTATCGGAATACGTGTAAGTGGTAGATCCCACCTCTAAGCCTGCCTGCTCGAGGGAAGCCTTTGCGGCGTTTTCTTCCATTCCCGCCACATCGGGAACCACGCTGCTTTGCTGCGCCGTATCTGTTTCGGATTGAGATCCCTTGCTTACCACCACGGTGACAGTGCTTCCTTCATCCACCATCTCATCGGAATCGGGATCCTGGGAAATGATCTGTCCCTTCTCATACTCATCGGAATACTCACGCGCGAACTGGGATATCTCAAGCCCCTCCTTCGTAAGAAGCTCCTTTGCCTCATCGTAGGTCATCCCCCTTACGTCAGGCACAGTTACCTTTCCTTCTTCCTCCTGAGTGGTATCTTCTTTTGTACTGCTTCCCGATCTAAACCATCCCAAAACATTTCCCACGAACAGTATCAGCACTATGATAATGACTATGCCCGCTATGATGCCGCCTATGGTCACGGCCTTTTCCATCTTGGGATTAAGGAAGCCCGAATCATCATCCGTCTCCTCATCGTCTTCCTGGGGAGTATCATAATAAGACGTGTTCTGCGAACGGCCCTGAACGTTTCCGTATTGGTCTTCGTATCCGTTTGATTGATCATCCGGATCTGCCGCCCCGGGAGCCCGGGTATTTATCAGGTTTAATTCATCTTGCGATACCACCATGGTCTTTGCTGTCTGTACATGTGGTATCACGACGAAGTCCTCATCGGGATTCATCAACGCCTTCTTCAGGTCCGCCAGAAGCTCTTCTGTGTCCTGATACCTCATGTCGGGATTCTTCTGGGTACACTTAAGGATGATTCCTTCCATGCTGACAGGCAGATCCGGCACATACACCGAAGGATGAACCATCTCCTCCTGAAGGTGGGCCACCGCCACCGCCACCGTAGTGTCAGAATCAAATGGGACGCGCCCCGTCACCATCTCGTACATCACTATCCCCAGGGAATAGATGTCACTTTTCCCATCCACGAAGCCATTCCTTGCCTGCTCGGGCGAAATATAATGCACGGAGCCCATGACCTCGGACTTTACGGTCTCCGCGGAGGCGGCCCTCGCTATACCAAAGTCCATGACCTTCACCTTGCCGTCTGTGGATATCATGATGTTCTGGGGCTTTATGTCGCGGTGTACCACGTGGTGCCTGTGGGCGTCCTCTATGCCCTTGGCCACCTGTATGGCTATGGAATCAGCCTCCTTGAAGGACAGCCTTCCCTTTTTTTCTATGTAGGTCTTTAGGGTGATGCCTTCTATGTATTCCATCACGATATAATTCATTCCGCTGTCAGACCCTACATCATAGACATTCACGATGTTGGGGTGCGACAGGGAAGCCGCCGACTGAGCCTCCGTCTTAAACTTCGCCACGAAATTTTCGTCATTGGCAAATTCATCTTTAAGGATTTTTATGGCTACATCGCGGTTTAGCGTATGGTCTTTGGCTTGATAGACCTCGCTCATTCCCCCGCTTCCTATCTTTTGTATGATCTCATATCTGTCCGATATGTATCTTCCCTTATCCAGCATTTTTATATCACCTGTTCCTATTTTTCTATCAGGATAACCGAAATATTGTCGGTCCCGCCGTTTTCATTGGCGGCGTTTATCAATGCATCCACCTTGTCTACCAGGTCTGCCCCGGTCCTAATGATCCTTTCTATCTCATTGTCTTCCACCATGCCCGTCAGCCCGTCGGAACAAAGAAGCACATAATCTCCCCTTGAGACCTCCCTCTCAAATATATCCACCTTTGTTTCGGGAAAGGCGCCTATGGCGCGGGTGATGACGTTCCTCCTTGGGTGGATCCTCGCGGCCTTTTTGTCAAGCCTCCCCTGCTGTACCATTTCCGCCACATAGGAGTGATCCATCGTCACCTGCTCTATCGTACTGTCTATCAGGTACAGCCTGCTGTCTCCCACATTGAATGCACACAGGTGGTCATTGTCTATGGATGCCGCCACGAAGGTGGTGCCCATGCCCTGCTTTGATACATCCCTTCCGGCTATTTTGATGAGCTGTTCATTTACCTCATGAAGGGCGTTTTCCATCAGGGTCTTGGAATCCTTTTCGGAGGATTTCCTGATATATTCCACCACATGCTCCACGGTGTATTTAGACGCAAAGTCACCGGCATTATGCCCTCCCATGCCATCGGCCACTATGAAGAGGTTTGGCAATGACCCTATCGGCTCATCTACGGCAAATATGTAGTCCTGATTTGCCTGCCGGACCCTCCCTATGTCAGTCCTGTAATAAGCTTTCATCCCAATAGTCTTTCCTTTTTGTTGCGCAGCTGCCCACAGGCCGCATCTATGTCAGCCCCGGCGCTTGCCCTTATAGTAACATTAATCTTGTTTTTTTCCAAAATATTCTTAAATGACCTGATCGTCCCTTCCGAAGAAGAATCCATCTGCTTTCCATCCACGCTGTTAAAGGGGATCAGGTTTACATGCTGCCCCCTGCCAAGCAAAAGGGCAAGCTTACCGGCATCTTCCCTTGAGTCATTTATCCCCCTGATCATTGCGTACTCATACGTGACGCGCCGCCCTGTCTTTTTGAAATAAAAAGAACACGCATCCAAAACCTCCCGGAGATGGTATCTTTTTGCGATGGGCATTATCAGCTCTCTCTTCTTCTGGGTGGGCGCATGCAGGGACAAAGCCAGGGTGACGGGCAGCCCTTCCCCTGCCAGATTCCTTATCCTTCCGGTAATCCCACATGTGGACAATGTGATGTTCCTTGCCGACATGTCATAGCCTTCCCCATCGGTGATAAGTCTTATGAATTTTACCGTCTCGTCATAATTATCCAAAGGCTCTCCCATGCCCATGATGACCGCATGGGTGATCTTTTCCCCTTCGTGTCCTTCTATCTGCTCCGCCATCTCCGCACACGTAAGGGATCTCCTAAAGCCCCCCATGGCCGTCCCACAAAAGCTGCATCCCATCCTGCATCCTGCCTGGGTGGATACGCAGATCGAATCCCCATAATCATGGGGGATATAGACGCACTCTATATGCTCTCCGTCCATCGTCTTGTAAAGGTATTTCCTGGATCCGTCTTTTGACATCCTTACGGTTTCTTTTTCCAGGGAATTCAGCACGAATTTTTTTTCGAGCTCTTTCCTCAGGTCTTTGGGAATGTTCGTCATCCCGTCGAAGGAATGGATCCTTTTTTTGTGGATCCATTCATATACCTGATCCATCCTGTATGAAGGCCCGTCCGGAAAAAGTTCCTTTAATTCGTCTTTGGTTTTCCCCCGGATCAGTTCTTTATTCATTGTCATCATTCATTGTCATCTGCCATCATCCACTCTTATCTATCATCATCTATTCCTATTGATCCTTACCCATTCTTTCTTAGCTTTGCCGCAAAGAAGCCGTCATTTTTCTCTCCCGGCAGTATCTGCAGACCATAGGCTCCTCCCCCCTCCACGGTCTCTAAGCCAAAGGGGTGGTTTTTTAGGATATATCTTACATTGCCTTCGTTTTCCTCTTCGGTGAGGGTGCAGGTACTATATATAAAAAGGCCTTCCTTTCTTACGTACCTTGATGATACGTCTATTATCTTTCTTTGGAGTGATACGAGCTTTTCGATGTCATCCCTTGTGACGCGGTATTTGATGTCGGGCTTTCGGGAAAGAACGCCCAGCCCCGAGCAGGGCACATCCGCTATCACTATGTCGTACTTTTCCATATCGGACGGGTCGTAGACCGCAGCGTCTTTTATTTCCGCCTTCATAAAGTCCCTTCGTCCAAGCCTGTCTATATTTTCATTTATGCGCCTTACTTTCGGGGCGGATATGTCCCTTAAGGTATATTCCGCGCTTTCTTTCATTATGTTGGAAATATAGAGGCTCTTTCCCCCGGGGGACGCGCACACATCCAATATCTTCAGGGTGCCTTCCCGGCCCTTTTCCAGATCAAGGCGCATCCTGTCTATGGCCTTCATGGATGAGGCATCCTGGATGTAGCACCGGCCCTTCTCCAAGGCCTCCTTTAGATCGGTTCCTTCGGTCTTATACGAATCTTCATTGAACCTGTTTATCCAGAAAGACACAGGCGCTTCCCTTTGCGAAAGCCTCAGTATACGCAAGGCCTCTTCTTCCCCGAACCTTTCCGTAAATACTTCCACTATCCATTCCGGAATGGAATATACTATGGAATAATACCCCGTCTTTTCACTTTCAGGGTCGGGAAGGGGTATGCTTTTGGCATTTCTTTCCAGGTTCCTCAAGACCGCGTTCACGAACCTTTTGAACCCGCCTCCCCTGTAGGCTCCAACCAGCCTTACGCTCTGGTCTATGGCGGCATAGGCGGGGATATTGTCCATGAAAAGTATCTGGTAGGCTCCCATCCTGAGGGTGCAAAGCACCCTTTTGTCCATCCGCTCCGTAGGGATATCGGCATATATCCCCAAAACATGATCCAGGTAGATCCTTTTTTCCGTAACCCCCTTCACCAGCCTGGTCACAAAGGCTCTGTCCTCATCCCTGAGAGAGGTTCTGTCAGCCTCTTTCATGGCATCGCTAAGGAATATGCCCTTTTCCATACCAATAAGGCACTTTAACGCGACCTGCCTTGGATTGGTCTTATTCCTGTCAGCCATCTGTCACATCGCCAAGGACAGTTCCCAAAGGAACCTTCCTTCCCCTAAGGAAATCATCTATGGCCATCCTCTTTTTTCCTTCCAGCTGGAGCCGGGTTATGGACAGGGCACCCTCCCCGCAGCCAACGTATAGCCTGTCATCAGAACGTATGACCCGGCCCGGCGTCGTTTGGGTCTGTCCTTCCAGGACCTCGCATTTAAATATCTTAAGGGTCTTTTTTCCCAGAAAAGTATATCCGCAAGGCCACGGGTCATAGGCCCGTACCAGCCTTTCTATCTCTTTTGCGCTCTTAGAAAAATCTATTCTTCCGGCGGATTTTTTGATCTGTTTGGTGAGTGGTGTGGGAGACTCCCCCTGGGGTGTTCTTTTTGCGCTTCCCTTTTCGATCTGCCTTAGTGTCCGGCTAAGAAGAGTAGCCCCTTCTTCAGCAAGCTTTTCAAAAAGGCTTCCCCCCGTCTCATCATCTGCTATCCCCACGGTTTGTTGGGAAATGATGTCCCCGGTATCAAGGCCCTCGTCCATCTGCATGATGGATACACCCGTTTCTTTTTCCCCATCCAAAATAGCCTGCTGTATGGGGGATGCCCCCCTGTATTTGGGAAGGAGGGACGCATGCACGTTTACACAGCCAAACCCGGGATATTCCAGGATCTCCTTCGGGATGATCTGCCCGAAAGCAGCTGCCACGATGATGTCGGCTTCTGTGTTTTTGATAAAATTTATCGGCTCTTCGTCCCTTATCCTTTGGGGCTTTATGGTGGGAAGATTGTTTTTTTCCGCATACCTTCCCACATCGGAAGGGGTACCCTGCCTGCTGCCGCGCCCCTTTGCCCTGTCCGGCTGTGTGACCACCAGGGTTATATCATGGCCTTCTTCCATGAGACGCTCCAAGATATGGGTGGAAAAATCGGGACTCCCCATGAATATTATCTTCATCTATTCATCCTCATATTCCACGTCATGGAGCGTCCCCTCCACCAGATCCACATACATTACGCCCGAAAGATGGTCTATCTCGTGGCACACTGCCCTGGCCAAAAGCCCTTCCGCCTCCAATACGAATTCATTCATGTCTATATCAAAGGCCTTTACCTTCACCTTCATCGGTCTTGTGACAGTCCCTGCCTTTCCCGGCACGGAAAGGCAGCCCTCATCGGCCGTCTGGGTTCCTTCTTTTTCCAATATCCGGGGGTTTACCAATACATAGGGTCCATTGGGATCTTCCTCTTCTCCCACGTCCACCACCACTATCTGCCTAAGGACCCCTACCTGGGGGGCAGCCAGCCCCACGCCATTGGCCTCGTACATGGTATCGAGCATGTCATTTGCCAGCTCTTTAAGCCTCGGGGTTATGGTCTTTACCTCCCTGCATGGCTTTGTTAAAATCTCGTCCCCGTATATGCGAATGTCCCTTACCGCCATAATATTCTAAAACCCTTTCCGCAACTGTCCCAAAGATTCATCCCGGGCAGTTACAATATTTCAAAAAAAATATCGCAATCCCTTATTTTTTTTTCTTTGAAATAAGCATCAACAAAATCTTCGATATAATTCTTTATCCTGACCAGTTCGTCTGTTTCCCTGCAGCTAAGATAAAAGGCCCATCTGTACCTGTCATTTACCTTACCCGGCACATCCTCTGCAGGACCTATGATCCTTACTAAGGGATGATCTTTCGATACCTGTCCCGAAAGCTCCCCGGAAATGTCCATGGTCCTTTGGGGATCTCTTCCCTGTATGAGAACCTTTAAGAGCCCTTCGGAAGGAGGGTAATGCATGAGCCTCCGGAGCTTTATTTCCTCTTCATAGAAATCCCTGTAGCTTCCTTTCTTGTTGAGGGCTATGCTGTAATGGGTGGGATTGTAGGTCTGTATGATGAATGTCCCCTTCTTCCTGTCCCTGCCCGTACGTCCCGCAGCCTGCGCCAGTATCCGGTAGGTCTTTTCCGCTGCCCTGAAATCCTGGGCGTAGAGGGATATATCGGCCGCCAGCGCGCAAGAGAGGGTCACATTGGGAAAATCATGCCCCTTCACTATCATCTGCGTCCCCAGCAGTATGTCTGCCTCCTGATTGGCAAACACGGAGAGGATCCTCTCATAATCCCCCTTCTTCCTTGTGGTGTCGGCATCCATCCTGAGAATCCTTACGCCCTTGTATTCTTCCTTCAATATCTCCTCTACCTTCTGGGTTCCCATGCGCATGGAGCCTATGAAGGGGCTGCCGCAGGAAGGACACAGCTTTACGGGCCGTGACCGGTATCCGCAATAATGGCACTTGAGTATCCCGCCCCTGTGCTCTGACAAAGACACATCACAATGGGGGCACTTTATGACACTTCCGCAGGATCTGCATGAAACGAAACCATACATGCCCCGCCTGTTCAAAAAGAGCATAGCCTGCTCTTTTTTTTCCAGGGTCTCTGATAGCTTTTCCTTAAGAATATTACTTAATATCCCCTTGTTTCCATCCTTTAGCTCCTGTCTCATGTCCGCTATCAAAACCTCGGGAAGGGATGCACCTTTGGCCCTTTTTTTCATTTCATAGAGCCTGTAGTGCCCCTGCCTTGCCCGGTAGTAGGATTCCACCGAGGGCGTGGCAGACCCCAATATGAGCATGGCCCCTGCCATCCTGCAGAGCTCCCCGGCCACTTCCCTGGCGTCATACTTTGGGGTGATCTGGCTTTTGTAGCTATCCTCGTGCTCTTCATCCACTATGACAAAGCCCAGATCCTCAAATGGTGTAAAAAGCGCTGACCTGGGACCTATGATCACGTCTATCTCACCGTTCTTTGCGCGCAGGTATTGATCGTACCTTTCGCCCCGGCTCATCCGTGAATTGAGCACCGACACCCTGTCCCCAAAATATCCGTAAAACCTCATAACGGTCTGGAATGTCAGGGAAATCTCCGGAATAAGGAGGATTACCGCCTTTCCCTTTGACGCGGCATACTTGGAAAGCTCCAGGTATATAAGGGTCTTCCCGGAACCTGTCACCCCATGGACGAGGCAGGGGAGATGGTCATTTTCCTCATAATGACGGATGATATCGTCAATGATCTCCTGCTGGGCATCATTTGGCCTAAACCTTTCCTGCGTGTTTTTGCGGATCTTAATGGGAGTTCTGTATTCCGTGGTCTTTACCACCTCTATGAGACCCAGCTTACCAGTGGAGGCAATGGTCTGCGGGGATATGTTGAGGTTTTCCCTGATTATTTTTTCAGGAATCTTTCCCTCCTTAAGAAGGGCTCCCAGGAGCCTTGCCCTCGCCTTGTATTTTTTATGCTCCGATATCTGTATGTGTTCGATTATTATTTCCTCGGGGGCATTTAGCCTTACCAGGCGGCTTTCTTTGGGGGTTACCTTTACCTTCACGGGAATCACTGTCCCAAGAGCCCTTGCAACGCTGCCCCCGTACCTGCCCCTCATCCAGAAGGCAAGCTTCATCTGCCTTTCGCTTACGCCTATCCCGTCTTCGGATATCCCTATTATGTCCTTTACCCTGGCGGGGTCATAGGATGTATCTTCCGTAATCTTTACAAGGTATCCTTTTTCGATCCGGTTTGCCTTCCCAAAGGGGATAAGAACCCTGTCCCCTATGGATAATCTGCCTTCAAGGTCATCAGGGATCCTATAGTCAAACTCCCTCTCGCCCCTTCCGATATTTCTCTCCAGGTAAACCTTTGCGTATTTCATCAAACGGCTGCCTTCCTGGTCACGTCTTTCCCTGTGATGTGGGGCTTTTTGGTGTTATTTTCCATGATGAACTCCACGAATCTTTCTTCCGGCAAAGGCTCTGAGAAATAAAAGCCCTGAATGAAGTCGCATCCCATGTCCTCTATGGCATCCAGGGCTTCCTTTGTCTCTACGCCCTCGACCACGAGCTCCTTACGGATGCCCTTCATCATGGATACGGTATTGCTCAAAATGGTCATACCGTCCTTGTGGTTCATCTCGTCCACCAGGCTCTTGTCTATCTTTACTATCTTCAGTGGGAGGCGGGCCACCCTCTGCATATTGGAGTAGCCGGATCCATAGTCGTCCAATGAGAATGAATATCCCATGTCCGTAAGCTTCTGGAGGTTTCTGTCCATGACCTCCCCTATATTGTCATAGGTGGTCTCCGTAATCTCTAAGTTCACCTGATCGGGGCGTACATTGTATTTTTCCTGCAGGGTAAGTATCTTCTCAGGGAGATCCTTTTGGAGACACTGCGCCACGGAGAGATTTATCTCTATGTACGAAAGACCCATCTTGTCCATGTCTATCTCGGAAATAAACCTGAATACAGACTCCAGCACGAAATCCCCTATCGGAAGGATGAGCCCCCTGCTCTCCGCCGCGGGGATGAAAAGCCCCGGCGAGATGAAGCCATATCTGGAATCATTAAGGCGGATAAGGGCCTCTGCCGAACGAAACTTTTTTTCTTCTATGGAGTAGATGGGCTGGTAGTACATCTCCAGCTTGTTGCCGGTGATGGCGCGGTTTAGGATCTTGTCCATGTTGTTCTTTATTTCGAAATCCAGCGAACCTACTATGTCGGACGCCCTCGAGAACACCTGTTCGTAGGGGAAGAGCCCGTGGAATTCGTGCCCAAAATGCAGGATGTCATCCCTGACCGCAATGTCCTCGGGACACCTGATGACGCAGATCCTGGGGACAAGCTTGGCTCCGGTATCCATGATCTGCCGGGTCTCGTTCCTAATCGTCCGGTAGATTCCCGGAATGGCTCTCTCCACATCGTATTCATAATTGTCCAAAAGAAGGTACAAACAGCCCGGATGCTCGAAATAAATCTCCCAGGAGAGCTTCTCCGAAACGCACATCCCGACAATGACCCGTGCTATGGCTTTTATGTATTCGTGGTAGACCTGCTCTCCCAGATAGGCCCTTATGTCGTTGGCATTTATGAACTTTATCACAACGATCTTTACCTTCTGCCTGGTCTTTATGATCTTGTCCAGCTCCTGCCTGTATGCCCTGAAGGTGGGAAGACCCACGGACTGATCCATTATCTCCTCAGGACGCAGCACCAGAAAGGCAACGATGAGGATGGAAAGGGCCGTCCCGAACATCTCCACCATGTACCTCTCATGAAAATACTGTACCCCCACGGCCGTAAACGTAATGACATACATGGACATCATGGCTGCCCATTTGCCCTTCTCCAGAAACGGCCTGCAGCTTGCAAGGTATACCGTGCCCCCTATGGCATACATCATCGAGATGGCATACAGTATGAGGATGAAAGGTCCCCTCGAATATCCATCTTCCCTGGTATACGTAAAGATCCACCCCGTAAACCCATTCACCAGCAAAAGGAGCATCTCGATGACATAGGGCACCACGACCACCACATGCATGATCCCTTTGCTAAACCTATAGGAAGCCCTCGTTATCGCAAAGAGGAAGAAAAGATATACCACAGCCGTCAGCGTGCGCAAAAGGAAATACGCATAGATGGATATCCTTCCCACGACCATCTGAAGGGTATTAAGGTCTCCTCCCCCTTTCGAAATATACTCCGTAATGACATCACACAAAGCCGTCAGAAACGCCACGATGACCAGGTGTATGAAGAGCCTGTTGGCAGCCCCCCTGGTAGTCTTTCTGACAAAAAGTGAAACCACAATAATGATGAAAATGGGCAAAGCGCACAAATCAAACCATAATATTTTCATGCGTTAACACTCCAAATCGTAAATCAACCGCAGGCAGCAAGGCTGCCTGCGCCCACTATAGCCCCAGTTCCTTCTTCACTTCATTCACCATTTCATATTCATCCATATGGTGCTTTACGCCCCGTATCTCCTGATAGTCCTCGTGACCCTTGCCCGCCAGTACTATCAGGTCACCCTCAAGGGCATTTTCCAGCGCATACCTGACAGCTTCCTTCCTGTCCGTGATCTTCACGTACCTGTCAGTCTTTTTGGAAAGGGTGGATTCGATATCGTTCAAAATATCCTCAGGCTCCTCGAAACGGGGATTGTCCGACGTGATGATAGTAAAGTCAGCCATATCCCCCGCGACCTCTCCCATCTCATACCGCCTGTCCCTGGACCTGTTTCCCCCGCATCCAAAGATGACCACCAGTCTCTTTGGCTCATATACCCTAAGCGATGAAAGAAGGCTCCTTAGGCTCATCGCGTTGTGGGCATAGTCTATCATGAATGAAAAGTCCCGGGAGACATCCACCAGCTGTCCCCGTCCCTTTACCATGGCCTTTTCAAGGGCCTTGGCTGTTTTTTCGGGGGAAGCTCCCATCATGTCGCAGACTGCTGCCGCGCAGAGGGAATTATATACCGAAAAAAGTCCGGGGATATTCACCGAAAAATGCGCATCCATCCTTCCTTCCACATCGTACCCTACTCCCAGGATCCCTTCTTTTTTGAAATATTGGATGTTTTTGGCCATATAGTCAGGGGTCTTCATGCCTTCGTCTTTGATTCCTTCGCCTTTGATTCCGTAGGAGACCATTTCGCAGGAATGACCCTCAAGGACTTCTTCCCAATGCGGATCATCCACATTCACCACCGCCTTCTTGCACTGCTTAAAAAGCATGGACTTGCATTCGATGTATTCCTCGAAGCTTTCGTGCTCGCCCGCCCCTATATGATCCTTCTCCAGGTTCGTAAATATCCCGATATCAAAGACCATGCCGTCAGTGCGGTGCATCTTGAAGCCCTGGGATGAAGCCTCCATGACCACGGCATGAAGTCCCCTGTCTGCCATCTTTGCCAAGGTCTCCTGGATCTCATAGGACTCGGGCGTGGTGTTTTTCGCGGGAATATGCTCATCACCGATGATGGTCTCTATGGTGCCTATGAGGCCGGTCTTTATGCCGACATTCTCCAGGATGGACCTTATCATGTAGGTGGTGGTGGTCTTTCCCTTGGTGCCTGTCACGGCTATGGTCTTTAATTTGGCGGAAGGATTTCCAAAGTACGCGCACGATGCCAAAGCATAGGCCCTTCTCGTATCCTTTACCATATATACATACGGTATGATGATTCCCGCATCCTCCGCCGCATCCATTATGGCGTCCTTCACATCACCGGTGTCAGAACCCTCCTCAATGATGATTGCAGCGGCTTTCTTGAAGACCACGTCCCTGACCGCCTTGTGCCCGTCGAAATTAAGTCCCCTTATGCAGACGAAAAGATCCCCTTCGGATACCGTCCTCGAATCCGCCGCAAGACATGAAACCCCATCGTCCGCGGCCCTGTCACACCCCAGGACGCACTCCCCGTCAATGCCTCCCAATATGTCCTGCAAAGAAATCATCTCTTCTCCTCATCCTTCGCCTTATCGCTCAAAACATCTATCACCGTCTTTATCTGGTCGGCCGTCCTGTTTTCGTTTCTTTCCCTGGCATCATCCATGATGATTGTCAGCATTGCCGTCACCATTTTTATATCCGTGATATTCATACCGGGACCTCCACACGTATTAAGGAACTGCCACCATATCCCTATATTATAGCATTTTTTTTCCTATTTGTATAGCTTATTTATGCTTTTATGGTAAACGTCAAAATTTTTTCCCTGTCGCTATTTCTTTGTGCCCTTGGTATCCCTCCTTCCAAAATGGAGGCGGTTTAGCACTATCTTCTTGTCCTTGTATTTGACCGTCATATCATCCGTGGGGTCTATCAGATAAATATTCTCGATGGCATCCTGGGGCGAAAGCTTTATGCCCCTTACTCCCACAGCGTTTTTCTTCTTTTCGGGGATTTCATCCAGCCCGACCCTCAAAAACTGCCCCCGCTCCGTCTGGTAGACGACAGACCTTCCCGGCAAGGCTTCCCCCACTATGGTAAGTTCTTCTCCCTCATTTAATTTTGTCGCAACGACCGACCTTTTCTGCACTATGAACTCTGACGCATCCGTTATCTTTGTCATGCCGCCTGATGAGACAAAGACGAGCTTTTTTTCCTTCAGGTTCATCAGGCTGGACAGATAGAGGATGTCTCCCTTGGAGCTGTCGTAATTGCAGACATTGTCCAGGGGCACTCCCTTGTCCTTGTACCTTCCGTGCGGAAGGTCTGTGACCTTTATCGTGTGCAGCATCCCCAGCGTGGTGAAGATGCATATCCTCCCCGTGTTCATGCAGGGGGTGATATATTTAAACTCACCGTCTATCGCTTCCTTATTTCTCTCATATGCGGAAACATCCACGGTCTTACCGTAGCCAAAGCGGTCCATCAGGAAGATGACTTCCTTTTCCTCGAGCTTCTTTTCCTTGACGACGATCTCTTCCGCATCCTCTATCAGGGTCTTTCTTTCTCTTCCGTACTCCTTGGAAAAGGCGTTAAGCTCCTTTATGATGAGCTTTGTCATGGAGTCAAAATTGTTCAAGATATCCTCGTATCTTGCTATGTTCGCAAGGGTTTTTTCGTGCTCTTTCATGAGGGCATCTATTTCCAGGCCGATCAGGCGGTATAGCCTCATGTTGAGGATGGCCTCGGCCTGTCTGTCCGTAAAGGAGAGCCCTGATGCTTCCTTTTGGGATTTTTTGGTCTTGAAGCTTATTTTGGATGTATCCCCGTTTACGAGGCAGCTTTTCGCATCTTCTTTGGTTTTTGACCCCCTTAATATCTCTATGATAAGGTCTATTACGTCCGTGGCCTTTATCAGGCCTTCTTCCACTTCTTTTTTTCCAAGCTCCTTTTCCAGGAGGTTTTTGTACTTTCTCCCCTCTATCTCGTACTGGAAATTCGCGCAGTGCCTTAATACATCCTTTAGCCCCAGCGTCTCGGGTCTGCCGTTCGCAATGGCAAGGAGGTTCATCCCGAAGGTATCCTCAAGGCGCGTTTTTTTGTACAGAAGGTTTAGGATGTTTTGGGCATCTGCGCCTTTTTTTAAGTCTATCACGATGCGTATCCCATCCTTTGAGGACTGGTTCGAGATGTCCACTATTTCAGGCGCCTTCTTGTCCTCGACCAGCTGATAGGTATCGTTTAGGAATTTTCCTATCCCCGTCCCTATCATGGTATAAGGGATTTCCGAAATAACTATCCTTTCCTTTCCGCCCTTTAGCTTTTCTATCTTTGCCCTGCCCCTTACCTTTATCTTTCCCTGACCGCTCTCATATATTTCCAGAAGGTCTTTTTTGTTGGTGACTATTCCCCCCGTGGGAAAATCAGGTCCCTTGACGATGTCCATGAGTTTCTCCGTGGAGATATCCGGATTTTTCAGGTAGGCTTTCAAAGCCTCTATCACCTCGGTGAGGTTGTGCGGGGGGATGTTCGTGGTCATCCCGACGGCTATTCCTTCCGCGCCGTTTATGAGAAGGTTTGGGATCTTTACCGGTAGTACGGACGGCTCTTTTTCCGTCTCATCGAAATTCGGCACGTAGTCTACCGTGTCCTTGTCCAGATCCGAAAGGTAGGCATCCTGCGCGATCTTTTGGAGCCTGGCCTCGGTATAACGCATGGCGGCGGCCCCGTCCCCTTCTATGGAGCCAAAGTTCCCGTGCCCGTCCACCAGAGGCGCCCCCCTCTTGAAATCCTGGGACAAGACGACCAGGGCTTCATAGATGGAGCTGTCCCCGTGGGGATGGTACTTTCCCATGGTATCCCCCACTATCCTCGCGCATTTCCTGTAGGGGGAGTCCGCCTTTATCCCCAGCTGGTGCATGTCGAAAAGAACCCGCCTTTGCACGGGTTTTAATCCGTCCCTCACATCAGGCAGGGCCCTCGATACAATGACGCTCATCGCATAATCTATGTAGGACTTTTGCATTATTTCAGAATATTCTGTCTCTATTATCCCTTCAGGACTTTCTTCCATGATCTTTGACATCTGTTACTCCTTACGTATCTATCTGTGCTTCCGCCGCGTGCTTTTTTATGTAATCGCGCCTCGGGGGGACGTCTGTCCCCATGAGAAGCCCCGTGACATCCGATGCCATGCGGGCATCTTCTATCTGCACCCTCCTCAACTTCCTTTTCTTCGGGTCAAGGGTCGTCTCCCAGAGCTGATCCGCACTCATCTCCCCAAGGCCCTTGTACCTCTGCAGGGTAAACTCTCCCGTGTGCTTTTTCCTGTATTTTTTGAGTGCGGCATCGTCATAGAGGTACTCCTCCCTGCCCCTTTTTGGCTGAGCCTTGTACAACGGCGGCATGGCTATATACACATGTCCCTCATAGATGAGCTGCGGCATGAAGCGGTAAAACAGTGTGAGCAGCAAAGTGGATATATGCGCACCGTCCACATCCGCATCCGCCATTATGACTATTTTTCCGTACCTTAACCTGGTGATATCAAAATCATTCCCGTACCCTTCGGAAAATCCGCATCCGAAGGCATTTATCATGGTCTTTATCTCGGCATTGGCAAGAACCTTGTCCATGGAGGCCTTTTCGACATTAAGTATCTTGCCCCTGATGGGAAGGATGGCCTGGTACTTCCTGTCCCTTGCCATCTTTGCGGAGCCCCCCGCGGAATCCCCCTCGACTATGAATATCTCACATTTGGAGGCATCTTTGCTCTCGCAGTTTGCGAGCTTCCCATTGGAGTCAAATGAGAATTTTTGCTTGGAAAGGAGATTCGTCTTTGCCTTCTCCTCTGACTTTCTGATCTTGGCGGCTTTTTCCGCACAGGATATGACATTCTTCAGGGTGTCAAGGTTTTTGTCGAAATACAGCACTATCCCATCACCCACCACCTTGGAGCAGGCCTTGGCGGCGTCCTGGTTGTCAAGCTTTGTCTTGGTCTGTCCCTCGAACCTGGGTGCCGGATGCTTTATGGAGACCACGGCGGTAAGACCGTTTCTCACGTCAGCCCCGGTGAAATTCGCATCCTTTTCCTTAAGGATGGAAAGCTCCCTCGCGTATTGGTTTATCACCTGGGTAAAGATGGACTTGAAGCCCGTGATATGGGTACCTCCCTCCGCATTGTAGATGTTGTTGCAAAACCCCAGTATGGTCTCGTGAAAATCATTCGTGTACTGGAAGGCCGCCTCCACCTTTATGCCCTCGCTCTCCCCCGAAACAAAGATCACCCCGCAGACAGGCTCCGAGGCTTTGTTAAGTTCCGTCACATACCCCTTTAGCCCCTCAGGCTCGTGGTAATCTTCGGCAAATTCCTTCCCCTGCCTCCTGTCCTCAAAATGGATCTTGAGCGTGGGATTAAGGTATGCCATCTCATGGAGGCGGGAGAGAATCTCGTCTTCCTTGAAATCCGTCCTGTCAAATATCTCAGGATCCGGAAGGAAATTTACCTTGGTTCCCGTCTTTTTGGTCTTTCCCAAAACGGGGAGGAGTCCGTCATCAAGTTCGAGTACGGCAACCCCCTTTTCGTAATGATCGTGATGGATCTTTCCGTCCCTTGATATTTCCACGTCCATGTGTGAAGAGAGCGCATTTACCACGGAAGATCCCACCCCGTGGAGGCCACCCGACGTCTTGTATGCGGCATCGTCAAATTTACCCCCGGCATGAAGGGTGGTAAATACCACCCTGGCGGCGGGAAGACCCGACTTGTGGATGTCTACCGGGATCCCCCTGCCATTGTCCGTTACCGTACACGACCCGTCCTTTTCCAGGACCACGGATATCTCATCACAAAATCCCGCCAGGTGCTCATCCACCGCATTGTCCACTATTTCATATATCAGATGGTTTAGGCCCCTCCTCGATACGGACCCGATGTACATACCGGGACGTTTGCGCACCGCCTCAAGACCCTCCAGTACCGTTATCGAACCGGCGTTGTAAGCCATTCCTCATCCTCCTTCCATATTGTATGCAGCCATATATGGCCGGCACTAGATATTGTATATTGTACCACATTTTTCCAATTTTGTAAAATATGAACAAATAGGCTCTTTTGGTTCATATTTTTTTTACAAAATCTTTCTATAATCTAAAAATGGGCGACATATTATGAGAGTATATTATATTTAGTTGAAAATTAAGAATGGTTGTTACCAAAGAAACGTAGTGATCTTCACTTTTTCATACACATATTCTTTTCACCCAGAAAGGAGTCCGGTGGGACTCCTTTCTGGGTTTTTTACGGCATAAAAGCCGCCTTGGCACAAAAAAAGACGACCGCCAAAGCAGCCGCCTCAATGGGGGAGTATGAAAAATATGAAAAAGCAGTATCAAATGAACCGTAAACCGCTCCATTTGATACTGTATAATATACACTCCCCCTGTGTCTTATTTAAGAAACGGCTGTGAAAATCATGTGAAGCTTTTTATTTGTAGCTGTTCACTATAAGGAACCCCAAGGGGTCGAACTGTTACCTCACTTTTCTATCAATGCCTCGTTTTCCTTGAAATTCTGGTCGAGGCTTATCTGTTCCCTGTATACCATATCAGACGATCCGTTTACCGATATCTGCACGCTCTCTACCCCGTCCTGCTCGAACAGGCTGTCAACTATGCTGTATATCACCACATCCTCGTCTATGTTATAGTCCTGGGTAAGGAAGCCGTCGTCAAAATTAACGTAGCAGACCCCGTCTGTCACGGTCGCGCTGATTATATGGGTTCCCGAAGGAATAGTGGACCTTAGCGAAGGGTCGGTCGGCCCGTCTTCCAACTGCTCTGCTATCAGCTTTGCCATGGGAATGCTGGAGACGTAGTATACATTGCGCTCCTCCGCAACCAAAGCGTTACCCTCGGCATTCGAAAAATACAAGGTCAGTGAAGCTTCCTGGACGGAATTAAACTGCGCCCCGGGATTTACCACGAAAGAATCGTCCCACATGGGTCCACAGGCATCCCCCGAAGCATCGGCCAAAGGCTCACCGTTTACCTTAAATGATACGGACGTTACCCCCGGAATCTGGACCAAAGTCTTTACTATGGCAGCCCTGAAGAGTACCTCTTCCTCCGTACTCATTGCGTAATAATCCCCCTCAAAATCCAGGGTCACCGAAGACCCCATCGTCTCTACCCATTCAGCATACAAGTCCTTTCCTGACAAAGGATATACGTATCCGGCATCGCCCGATTCGCTCCCCAGGGCATAAATCGCCTCATCAAGCATCTCATCTGTCGTGGAGGACTGCATATCGTATTCTTCCATCTTCAGGTCCATCGAATCCTCATCTATCAGGTACAGGTAAAAGGCATTTGGGTCTGTCCCCTTTTCCCCGCAGGATGATACGGGAAGTAAAAGAAAAAGGATCATAGACGCCATCAAAAATCTTTTCATCGATCCTCCCTTCACGACATGTTTTTAAGTGGTATGCGCATGGTAAAGGTGGACCCTTCGCCCGGCTTTGAATCGGCCTTTATGGCTCCCCTGTGCATGAGAACGGTGTTTCTTACTATGGCAAGGCCTAAGCCAGTACCCGATATTTCCTTGGAGTGGGACTTGTCCGCCCTGTAAAACCTCTCAAAGATCATGTTTAGGTCTTCTTCCTCCATTCCGATGCCGGAGTCTTCCACCTTCAGGTAGAAGAAATCGTCATCGGCATTTAAGCCGATATGGATGAATCCCCCTTCTACATTGTATTTTATCGCATTCTCTATGAGGTTCGTGATGGCAAGGGTCATCTTCACCTCGTCTATTTGGGCGATCACGGGTCTTAGGTTTTCGAATACTATTTCCAGGTTCTTTTTGCCCGAAAGAGGCTCCAGACGCTTTATGCACAAAGACACCATTTCATTTACGTTAACGTCCGAAATATTAAGGACCCCGGTGGAAAGATCCAGCTTTACCAAAGACAGAAGGTCATTGATGATCTCATTTTCCCTGTCTATCTCCTCACCTATGTCCTCCATGAATTCCCTGTAGAGCTCCACCGGCACATCCTCCTGCCCCCGCAGTGAATCCGCCAGGACCTTCACCGCGGCCAGAGGTGTCTTTAGCTCATGGGAGACATTGGAGACAAATTCCTGGCGGGAATCATCCAGGGTCTTCATGCGGGAGAGCATCTCGTTAAAAGCCTCAGATATCTTCTCGGTCTCTGCATAGTCCGTTATGGACAAAGGCTCATTCTCGTAGTCCATCTGCATCTGGTCTATCGTGTCGGAAATATTGTTGAAGGGCTTTATCAGCTTGTATGACCCAAATACCGCAATGATCCCTATAAGAAGTACGACCGCCACCGTGATGATGGCGGCATTGTTCATCATATATATGATATTTCCCGTGATCTCGCCGGTGGATACGGACAAAAGGATGGCTCCATAGACGGTGTCGCTGTCACTGTCTTTTATGGGAAGAGCCGCCTCGATGTAGGAATTGTCCGAGTCGTATCGGACAGAGTCGGTCCCGCCCAACGCGTCAAAGGCCATCTGGGAGACAATGGTCTTTTTGTCATCCATGCCATAGGTATCATACAAAACCTTGTACCCGGAATCTATGACCATGATCCTCCCATCGTAATAGCTGGCAAGAAGGTCTATCTGTGCCTCCAAGGAAGCGTCCGATATCTCATCCTCCGCATAGCCGTTCGTAACCAGCCTGGTGACCAAAACCTGCGACTGGGTAATGACATTTATCTCCTTGGCGGAAATGGAACGCCTCTCATACATCTGCAAAAGAACCATGGAAAGAATGATGGAAGGGATAAGCCCCGCCAGCAGCACCAAAACGATGATATTGAAACGAATGCTCTTGAAAAATTTGTTTTTTTGTAGAAATTTAGTCATGATTTAACGTTGGAAAAAGTACCCCTCTCCCCACTTCGTGTGCACATATCTGGGCTCGGAAGGGTTCTCCTCTATCTTCTCCCTCAGTCTCCTCACATGCACGTCCACCGTACGGACATCACCGGGATACCCCTCTCCCCAGACGGAATCCATGAGCTTCTCCCTGCTGTAGACCCTGTTCGGGTTCGTGATCATGAGCGCCAGCAGGTCAAATTCCTTTGACGTAAGCCGTATCTCCCTGTCGCCCAAAAAAACCCTCCTGCTGTCGCAGTCCACCTTCATCTCACCGTTCTTTATGACAGACTCCCTGGGAGGCTCGGACGGTTCATCCCTGACGGGGTATATGCGCCTTAAGATAGCCTTTACCCTTGCCTTTACTTCCAATATATTGAAGGGCTTTGTGATGTAGTCATCCGCACCGTTGTCAAGCCCCAGGATCTTGTCCATGTCGTCGCTCTTGGCGGTGAGCATGATGATGGGCACCATGGAAAATTCCCTTACCATCTGGCATACCTCAAAGCCGTCCATCTTGGGAAGCATCACATCCAAAAGTATGATGTCGAAATGGCCTTCCTTTATCATGGAAAGGGCCTGTTCGCCGTCATAGGCGCACTCCACCTCATACCCTTCCTGCTCCAGGGAGAATTTAACCCCTTTTACAATGGCCTTCTCATCATCCACCACCAATACACGCTTTGGCATATTTTTTAAACCTCCGAGCACTATACAGTTCCTAATTCACACAGATAAGATCCTTTATGTTTCCAAACGTGGCATCCCCGATGCCGCTTACGTTCTTTATGTCCTCAATGGCCGAAAAAGCCCCGTTGTCCTCCCTGTACGCCACTATGGCAGATGCCTTCGAATCCCCTATTCCGGGAAGGGTCGAGAGCAGGGAAGTGTCCGCGGAATTGATGTCTATAAGGCCTCTCCCTTCGTTATCTCCCGTATCGCTTTCAGCGGAAGCGGCATTTTCCTGTTCATTTTCCTTTGCCTGCTTCTTTGTGAGGATGATTATCTTTTCACCGTCATCAAGGATCTTTGCCTGATTTATGTCATCCGTGGACGCGCTCTTCTTAAGGCCCCCCGCCTTGTCTATGGCTTCAAAGACCCTCGCACCTTCATCAAGCTCATAGACCCCCGGAACCTTGACGGCCCCTTCCACGTCCACGTAGATGACATCCGGGGTTTTTTCCGCGACGGCCTCTGCGCTCTCTGCCACATCCACAAGGTCATCACCCTGCCACACTTGCGTTTGATCCTTCACTAAGCCCTTTTTTCCGCATGACGAAAGACCAAAGATGCCCGTAAAAAGAACACAGGTGACAAGGAAGATAATAGCGCCATTGATATTTTTTTTCATTTTGACCACTCCTTTGTGATTTCAGATTTGTGATTTCTGATCTGTAATGTCAGATTTGTAATTTCAGAAAATCTGATGCAAAGGAATGAGTCAGGATCTCACATACCAAATATATATTGTACTTTTTTTTTACGGATTTTTCAAGCCCTTTTTTTCTGCAAATATTACTATTCGTTACTGTTCACATATTATCCAGCTCTTTCATCCATAAAGAAGATACGGCATCGGAAGGCATCCTCCAATCTCCCCTGGGAGAAAGAGCCACAGACCCCGTCTTGGGGCCGTCGGGAAGGGCGGAGCGCTTGAACTGCTGCGAGAAAAACCTCCTGTAAAAATTCTTCTCCCATTTGAGTATCTCATCATCACCGTACTCCCCTGCGAAGGCCAGCTTGGCCAGGCGGAATATCTTCCCCGGTTCTTCCCCAAACCTCATCATGTGGTACAGGAAAAAATCCGAAAGCTCATAAGGTCCTACCAGCTCCTCCGTCTTTTGGGAAATCTCCCCGTCCTTGGGCGGAATGAGCTCCGGTGAGACCGGGGTGTCTAATATGTCATAAAGGATCTTTCTTAAATTCACGTCCCCGTATTCATCGGCATAATAGGCCACAAGATGCCTTACCAGGGTCTTTGGCACAGAGGCATTGACACCGTACATGGACATATGATCCCCATTGTAGGTAGCCCACCCCAGGGCAAGCTCCGAAAGGTCTCCCGTCCCTACGACGAGCCCTCCCGTCTGATTCGAAATATCCATCAGGATCTGGGTCCTCTCCCTGGCCTGTGAATTTTCGTAGGTTACGTCATGGACATTTTCATCGTGGCCTATGTCCTTAAAATGCCCCCTCACCGCTGAGGAAATATTGACTTCCCTGAAGGTTACCCCCAGCCGGTCTATCATGCTTACGGCGTTTTTATAGGTCCTGTCCGTGGTCCCAAATCCCGGCATGGTGACGGCAATGATGCTTTCCCTGTCTTTTTTCAAAAGGTCATATGCCCTGACACTCACCAACAGTGCCAGCGTGGAATCGAGTCCTCCCGATATCCCTATCACGCATGACCCCGCATTGGTATGGACTATCCTTTTCTTTAGCCCCATCGACTGGATGGAGAGGATCTCCTCACATCTTTGCTTCCTCATTCCCTCATCAGACGGCACGAAGGGATGGGGGTCTATGTACCTTTCTATATGTGTCATTGTGTCTTTAAGGGAAAAATAAACCTTTGTCACATTCTTGGCATTCCTCCCAAAATTTCTCCCAAAAGTAGTAATTCTCCTTCTTTCGGAATTTAGTTTTTTAAGGTCTATGTCCCCATATATGATCCCATTGGAAAAACGCCTGCCTTCGCTGACAATGCTTCCGTCCTCGGCTATTATGTCATGACCCGAATATACCACGTCCTGGGTGGACTCCCCCTCCCCCGCCGAAGCGTAAATATATGCGCATATGAGCCTTCCCGACTGGCCCTTTACCAGGTCCCTTCTGTATGAAGCCTTTGATACCGCCTCATTGGACGCGGAAAGGTTTACTATGACCAAAGCCCCCGACAGGGCAAGCTCCACCGAGGGGGGCGACGCGACCCACAGATCCTCGCAGATCTCTGCCCCGATCTTGAGGTAATCCTTCAAGGGTCCTTCTTCGCAAAAAAGTATCCCGTTACCGAAGGGAATGCTTTCCCCGTCCATGGTTATCATGGTTACCTCGTCTTCATAGGTCCTGAAATACCTTTTTTCGTAATATTCTGAATATTCAGGTATGTTTGCCTTCGGGACTATCCCCAGTATCTTCCCATTGCAGACGCCGGCTGCCGCATTGTACAGCTTCCCGTCCATTTCAAAGGGAAGCCCCAGAAAAAATACCGCATCCTTCCCCCTTGAAAAGAGCGCAAAATCCCTAAGGGCCCACTTCGCACCCTTTAGAAGCTCATCCTGCAGGAAGAGATCCCCACAGGTATATCCCGTGATGCACAGCTCCGGGAATACTATCACCTTTGCACCGTGGGAAACGGCGCTTTCGGCATTCTTTTTTATTTCAGCGATATTATATTCTATGTCCGCCACCCTCACATCAGGGGTGACGGCCGCTGTTTTTATAAATCCGTCTTTCATATCCTCACCCTATCGCAGCGCCCAAAAGACCGTACCACAGTATACTGCAGATGATCGTTGCCATGGTGATCCCGATCAGCTCAGCCTTTATGGCCTTTACTATGTCCATCTCCAAAAGCGCCGCTATCAAAGACCCCGTCCATGCCCCGGTCCCTGGAAGCGGTATCCCCACGAAGAGCAAAAGCCCCACGAACTCCGCTTTTTCTATCTGACCGCTCCTTTTATTTGCCTTGTTCTCCAGCCATATGGCTAATCTGTCAAGACCCCGCACACCCTTCATCCATGCCAGGATTTTTTTTATCAATAGCAGTATGAAGGGAATGGGCAAAAGGTTTCCTATGATGCAAAGCGGTATGGCAGACCTTAAAGGCACTTCCAAAAGCTTTGCCAGAAGCAGCCCTCCCCGCAGCTCGAGCACCGGTATCATTGATATGATGAACACCGCGGCTTCGGGAGAAAGCACACTCCCCAGATTGTCGGCGAACCATTGTACGAATGCATCCATATCACAATATTCTCCCCAGGCAGGAAAACAGACTGTCCATCTCTTCATCCGTCCCCACCGTTATCCTAAGGTGACCGTTTATTTTTTCCCTGTCAAAATAACGGACCAGAATCTTATTTTCCTTAAGCCTTTGAAAGATCTCCCCGGCGGGCACCTTTTCATGCTTCGCGAAAATGAAATTTGCCTTCGAGTCAGGAAAGGAAAATCCCAGCTTTTTTAATTCGGTCTTGGACCTTTCCCTGGTGTCTGTTATTTTTTTAACACACTTTTTGAAGTATTCATCATCCTCAAGGGAAGCTATGGCCGCCTTTATGGCTACCGATGACAATGTGTAGGAATTGTAGGAATTTTTGACGGCCTTTAATGTGTCTATCAGCTCCTTATCCCCTATCGCATATCCTATCCTCATGCCGGCCATCGAGCGGGACTTGGAATAGGTACGCGTTATCAAAAGATTGTCGTATTTTTTGGTAAGGGGTATCATGGACACCCCTCCGAAATCCACATACGCCTCATCCACGATGACCACGGATGAGGGATTTGACTTTATTATTTCTTCCATATCCCGCATATCCATGTCCAGACCCGTGGGGGCATTGGGATTGGGAAAAATAATCCCTCCGTTTTTTACGTTTATGTAGTCACTGCAGCATATCCTAAGATCCCCGTCAAGCTCCGGTGTCATATAAGGCACCTTGAAAAGCCCGGCCCACACATCGTAAAATGAATACGTAATGTCAGGAAAAAGTACCTTTTCCCCTCCGTTAAAAAAAGTAAGGAAGCTCATTCCTATCACGTCATCAGAGCCTACCCCGACAAATACATTGGAGGAAGATACCCCGTGGTATCCGGCCAGTGCCTTTGCAAGGCTTAGGGCATCGGGGTCAGGATATTTGCGCATCTGCTCCCCGTCCACACCCTTGATGGCCTCCAACACCTTCCCGGAGGGAGGATATGGATTTTCATTGGTATTTAGCTTTATGATATTTCCTTCCCTGGGCTGCTCTCCCGGTACATAGGGAGTAACCTGCCTGATATTTTTTTTCCAACCGTACATCTACAAAACCTCTTGTGCCAGTTCCCTGAAATTCTTCATGGAATTTTTTATTTTTTCCCTGTCCGTGCAATATGCAAGCCTCACATATCCGGGTGCCCCAAAGCCTTTGGCCCCCACCACCAGAATATGATGCTCCTTGGCTTTTTTTATGAATTCATCCTCATCTGTGGGGGTCTTCAGCATGATGTAAAATGCCCCCTGCGGACGGATGCACTCAAAGCCCATATCGGTCAGGCCTTCATACATAAGCTTCCTGTTTTCATCGTAATAGTCAACGTCAGTTTTTGCGTCAAGGCACATCGACACTGCCTTTTGTATGAGGGAAGGGGCGTTTACGAACCCCAGTATCCTAAGCGCCACCGAGCAGGCCATGGTCAGCATTTCAGAGTCTCCTACCTCATCCGATATGGCCAGGTATCCTATCCTTTCCCCCGGTATGGACAGGGACTTGCTGAAGGAGTAGGCTATGACCGTATTTTTATAATGATCGGGGACAAAGGGGTTTTTCAGCCCGTCATAGACCAGTTCCCTGTAGGGCTCATCGGAAATAAGGTAAATGTCCGTCTTGTACTCCTTTTGCTTTTTTTCCAATATCTCCCCTATTTTATCAAGTATCTCCCCCGTGTATACTACCCCGGACGGATTGTTGGGGGTATTTATGATGACACCTTTGGTCTTTTTTGTTATTTTTTCTTCAAAGTCCCCAAGGTCAGGAAGAAGGTTACCGTCATGGTCTACCTCCACAAACCTTCCATTGTAATTTCCTATGTAGTTTCTGTACTCCGTAAAATACGGCTTTAAGAGAACAATCTCATCCCCATCGTCCAGGATGCTCTTTAACATGATGTTAAGCGCACAGGCCGCCCCCACGGTCATTATGATGTTTTCCTTCCTGTACGAAGCTCCGTATTGTTGGTTGAGTGAGGCGGCTATTTTTTCCCGCACCAAAGCATCCCCTTCATTATCCGTATATCCATGAAGAGCGAGGGAGTTTTCCGTATCAATAAGGCTCTTTATGGCAGATCCAAATTCCTCAGGGGCGTTTGTGTATGGGTTCCCCAAAGAAAAATCAAATACATTGTCCTCCCCTATTTTTTCGGCCATCTCCTTTCCTTCCCTAAACATCGCCCTTATCGCCGATCCGCCTTCGACGTTCTTTCTCATTTTTGATGATATCATGTAACGATCCTCCCTTTTTTCATTGCCCTTGTCATTATAAAAAATAACCTTAGGAATTGTTTTTTAAGTTCCTTATCATCCCCTGTCTTCTAAGAACATTTTTCTGGAAATAAAATTGTAAAACATGACGATACCCGTGGCAAAAAGCTTTGCCAGGACATTTGCCGCCTTTAAGGCCACTATGGTCTGTATCCACTGCCAGTGGAGGTAGATCCCGTCCACGCAGATATAGAGTATCAGCTCGTTTAACCCCAGCCCGAAGATGGAAAGCACGGTAAATATCGTAAATTCTTTTAGTTTTGATTCTCCTTCTTTGCCCTTGAAGACAAATCTCATGTTCATGAAATACGAAATGACTATGGATGCCACAAATCCCATCGTCCCCGAAATCAGGTAGGGTATTCCTATGAGATTGCAGCATATCGTATATACTCCCACGTCTATCACAGTGGCGATGGTACCCACCACCCCAAACCTTAATATCTGCCCTATCAGACCATCCATGAACTTTGCCCCTTCATCTGCCTGCGAAATCCCGCAAAATCCCGCACCGCCCCTATCCCTATCTTCGTTATCTTCACTATGTCTATGGAGTTTTCGCCTCCGGCCCTCTTACCAAAGCTTATCGCGATGAAACGGATGTTTTCCCTGTAGTAGGCAAAAAAGGTGGTGAGCATGACATTTGGGAGATTATAGTCTTTTGGCATCCTTTCCATGTACTTTGATACGAGACCTGCCTTCATGAGGCGGAAAGGAGCGTTCGCGTCGGGAAGACCCACCCCGAATATTCCTTTGAGTATGATGCATAAGGTCTTTTCCACAAACTTCCTTGACTCTCCGTCCTTCCTGCCATGCCTTGATCCGATCAGGGCGTCGTAACCACTTCTTTTTTTCCAGAATTTCCAAAACTCTCCCGGGTCTGTCTGCCTGTCGGAGTCTGTCTGGAATATCCAGTCCGCCCCTTTAGCGATGGCCCTCCCGTAGCCATAAAGAAGGGCGCTGCCATGTCCCCCGTTTTCCTTGGTCTCATATGAAAGAAAGTCATATTTTTCACAAAGTTCTTCCAATACGCCTTCCGTATTGTCCCTGCTGCCATCGTTTACTATAAAAACCTTAACGTCTGCTTCTTTTTTTAGCCTTGATATCACACCTTCCCAGTCGCTTACAAGACCCCTTAGGTTTTCTTCTTCATTGTACGCGGGTATGACAAACCATATCTTTTCCATTATGAAAAACACCTCCACCCATCGAAATAATGGCATCTAATCACATAAGATCAAATAAGATCGCATTAAATATAATCACATTAAATAAGATCACATTAAAGCAAGATCACATTTCATCAGATCACTTGTCGACCTTTATGATATATATCTCGGTTTCACTTCCCTCCCCCGAGACAAAGACTTTTTCCCCGAGGCTCCCTATCAGGGTCTCGTTTACACCGGTATCTTCCCACTCGTAATTAGTCCTTTCGTTGTAGCCTACCACTATGTAGTCTATGCCGTATTTTTCCACAAGCTCCCTTACCATGGCCTCATCGGTACCCGTGTAGATGGTTTTGACATCTTCCTGCCTTTCGGTGATTATCTGCGGCATGGCCTCAGGGTCTTCTTCCTCCATCCTCCACAGATGCTCATGCGCCTTCCAGCCCAGCACCGTGGGAAATCCCGTCATGGCAGATATCCTCTCATAAAAGGTGTAGCTGTCACCGTCAGCCTCCAATATGACACAGGGGTAATCTATGTTTTCGTTGATCCAGTCTATTGCGGCCTTATCGTCTGTCATATAGACAGAAGTATCATAGTCCATCATATCCGTCTCCAGGTATGAAGGCCCATACAGTGTCTCAAACCCGCTCCCTAATACCCCGCCAAACCATGATGATGAGGCATTGGGAAAATACCCCAGTGTCAGTATGAAAAGGAAGGCGCACACACAGGCTCCTGCCCTTATGACAGCCTTTTTTGCGCAGGCAATGAGCCTTACCAACATATATCCAAAGCACAGCGCAAACAGGATGTACGCCTGGTAGGTGAGCTTAAACATCGTGTTTGTCCTCTGGTAGGTATCATTGTATATGTCCTTTACATAGATGAGCTCCGGCAAAAGCAAAAGCCCCAGCCCGCAGCAGGCTATTATCACCATGAAGGAGTCGCTCTTTCCCAGTATTCCCTCCGAAAAAGGCTTCCTGAATACGAGGATGCACGCTATGATGAACAAGGCTATGAGCAAAGCCGGAAGCCCCCAGAGCACCATTAGCTGATATATGGGAGTGTGCCTGTCCGTAAAATGTATCTGAGTCGTGATCATGTCGAAATGGATCCTGAAGGGTATTGACACGATGTAGGATATCCCCAAAAGAAGCACCTCATCTATTGCGCTGTCTATCAAGATAAGCCTTGCGCCTCTCCTGTTTAGAAAATTAAACCATATAAATACGGCGGATGCCACCACCCAGTATATGGGAAAATCCCAGTAATTTGAGGTTTGGAAAAGTCCCAGAAAAACCCCAAGCACTATGGGTCCCAAGACATTGTGCCTGTATTTCCCATTGTTTTTTTCATCGTCCTTAAAAAGGTTCATCCTAAAAGCGCAGGCCAGAAGTATTCCTATAAAGGTGATAACGAAGATATAGTTTATCACATGGGCATGGAGATCTCCCAGGATAAAGCTGTATGAGGGAAACTCGTGTATGGTCTTGTCGTCCGTGTCGGGATTGTAACCTATGTACCTGGTGGAGTCGGGAAACCAGTAGGACTCATCATCGGAGGGTATCTTAAGGAGCCCGAAAAGCACATAATGCATATTGCCCGCAATGGTACCCGCAAGACCCGCCACCACGCCTCCCACGCAGGAAAGGACCCCGGGAAAGGATCCTTTCTCATCTGACAAAACCTTTGACAGGAGATACTCTGCCACACAAAAGCACCCCATGAAGCAGATGGCGGGAAGGATCGCCAGCATGAGGTTGTAGCCAAATGCCACTCCCACACCCGATATCTTTGTCACGAGGGTAGCCATGAAGATACCCACATAGTAATAGTTCACATCAAACCCGGAAAACCATATGTCTTCGACCGGCATATAGGAGGATCTGTCCATGGCCATCATGAAGCCATAGTCCATGAATTTTTCCGTGCCGTACACCGATGGCTTCGAACCTTTGATATAGCACCACACAAGGAATATTACAAGGAAGATCAGCTCCCTTATGATGATGTTCGAAAAAAGCTCCCCGGTAAAAATGCCTTTGAACATGGAGGCTTTGCCTTTGAATATAGGGGCTTTTCCTTTATTTGACGCAAACCTGATATAAAGCAAAAGACCACCCATAACAATGAGCATTAGCACGCAGCTAACGGTGATGCTCCCTGCCCTCGAAAAAGGCACTATCCGAAAGACGCAAAGGCCCCATGTACAAAGGCCGCACATGGCAAGACCGAGGGGCTTTGCAAAGCTTATCCCCCTCCCCGGAAAATCCTTAAATATCACAAACACCACCGGCAAGACCGGCAATGACACGAACAAAAATGCAGCATAAAAAGAAAGTATTTTTCCGTACTCTTCCCCAAACACAAAAAACGCTGCCCACAGCACCATGGCATATAGGGCAAGAAATATCAGGGGTTTTATTTTTGATTTTTCCATTTTTCCTTTTCCTGATAAGGTATGCAATTATTTCCTATCTATAATACCATAAACCCCCGACAATTTCCAGATGAAATTTTGGTGCGGTGCATCCATTCCTATTTATTCCTTTTGGTTATAACATGTATCTCAAAACTTTTTTTCCTTAGGGAGGTATGTCCCCAGCGGCAAAATGAAAAAAGAGGCGAGACCCTTAAGGGATCTCGCCTTTTATTTATGTCATTATTTCACCTTGATGGTAATGGTCTTGGTGGTCTTTTGGTAATTCCCGCCCGCCTTCGATGTAGCCTTAAATTTATAGGTTCCTTTTTTTGCCTTCTTCGTAAATGTAATCTTGGCGGTCTTTCCACTCTTCACCTTCACGGTCTTCTTGGCACCCGAGGGGGTCTTTGTAACCTTCAGGGTGACCTTCGTACCGGAGTCCGATGTCACCTTTACTACGGTCTTTTTGCCCTTGGTAACCTTTGTCTTGGAAGCCTTTATGGTGGCCTTCACCGTCTCCGCTGACCCACCGGCAGTCGTATCTGTTCCCTCAGCACCTTGTGCGGCGCCCTGTGTCCCATCGGCAGTGCCCGTCGCGGCGGGTGTCTCACTTGTACTTCCGGAAGTGTCCCCTATGGTACCTTCTTCCACGTCTGAAGAATAAATCTTCTGTGTACCGTCAGACAGTGTCACATAGCAGGTGTATTTACCATTGTTTTCGCTCGGGTCATGTGTAGCCGCAAGGGTAAGGCTTAGGGTATTCGTGTCAGCTCCGGCTACGTCTGACTCTGTTCCCGCATTGGGACCTCCCGAAGGAATCCAAGTCCACCTGTAGGTAGCGCCCTCTACGGCATCTACCGACAGCACTATAGCGTCACCGTTTGCCAATGTGGTGCCATTTGCTGCTGCCTGTCCATTCACCGTCATGGTCATGCCTTCTCCTATGGAAGGAGCACTGGCTACCATATCGCCCTCGGGGAGGGTTCCTTCGGCAGGAGCCTGTCCACCCGCGCCATCCCCACCGCCTGCGTTCGCATCGGTACCTGATGAATCATCGGTACCAGCGGAGGCATCTGTTCCGGTGGAGGCATCTGTGCCCGTGGAAGTATCTGAAGACGATGACCCTGCAGCGCCTACGCCTGCCTTCTCAGGACGCATCTCATAGAATCTATCCAGGGAAATCTCTTCAATGGTAAGCCCATCCGTATCTCCCGTGACCATGCCCTTGTTGTCCCCGTCACCTGATGTTACCACATAGATGGTACCATCTATGGTAGATGCGGCGTCTTTCGTGATCTTCAATGAAGAGATGGAATCTACTATGATATCTCCCTTCAGCGTCTGGTTTTCCAAGGTCAGGGAAACATCCCCGCCGTTCTTCCCGGTGGTGCCCCACCCGGTATTATTTCCCTCGATGGTCAGGGCATAGCCGCTCTTGTCCGATGTATCGGTATCCTCATTCGTGATATCTACGCCCGAGAGGGTGATCTCACATGCCGTATCCGTGACATTAAAGAGGTCTCCCACCTTGTTCGTATAAGATCCCCCGGTCATCTTGAATATGGACACGCCGCTTTCCGCATCCCCTGACATGGACTGGTAGATCATTATGCCCTTGTTCGAATAGGAGTTTCCGTTGTTTGTGGTGTTATCTGCGGTAAGATCTACATTGGTAAGCTCCACGGAATTTTTCCCTTCGATCACGATGCCCTCTGAAGCCGAAGACTCCAATGCA
>CAJOPH010000021.1 GCA_905236805.1 uncultured Eubacterium sp.
TCTATGTCACCACCCATCTGGTAGGCCAGCTTTTTGGTGATGGCAAGACCAAGACCCGTCCCCTCTATCGACCTGTTTTTCTTGGAATCCAGGCGTTCAAAGCCCTCAAAGAGCTTTCCCTTGTCCTCTTCCCTTATTCCTATCCCCGTATCCTTCACCCTGATGGTGATAATGAGGTTTCCTTTATCATCCTTTTTGCCGTCTATGGTAGTGTGTACGGAGCCTTTCCGGGTATATTTTACAGCGTTTGAGATGATGTTCACCGCTATCTGCCTTACCCTGGTCACATCCCCATAGAGCTCTTTTGGGAGACTCTCATCCATTTCTATGGAAAAATCCAGATTCTTTTCCTTTGCCTTGGGCTCCATCATGTTCTTAAGATCCACGGTTAAAACACCCAGGGAATAGTCATCCTCCACTATCTCCAGCTTTCCTGCCTCGATTTTTGAAAAGTCCAAAATGTCATTTATCAAAGACAAAAGCACATGGGAGGCCCTGTGGATGTTTGACGCGTAACGCCTTATGTCCTCATCGTCACTGTCCCTTAGGATCATCTCATCCATCCCTATGACGGCATTGAGCGGAGTCCTTATTTCATGGGACATGGAAGCCAAAAAATCGCTCTTTGCCTGGTTGGCCCTGTCGGCCTCTTCTTTGGCCTTTTCTATCTCATCGTACTGCCTGTTTATTATCGCCATGTTCGCGACCCTGGCGATCGCCCACACCACGAACGAGACAAAGAGTATCATCACCACCATCAGGTATACCTTGAAATAAAGAAACTCAAAAATCCTGGATTCCTTTAGAAAATCAAAGGTCTCTTCCCTTATAACGGTGTTGTCCGATCCGTTAATAATCTGTATATGCAGGGTATACTCTCCGTGGGAGAGATTAGTGTATGCCACCGGGGTGATGTCGTTTTGGTACATGGTCACCCCCGCTTCTTCCATCCCTTCCAAGTAAATATGGATAAGGGGGTTTGAGAGGGTGTAGTTTAGTATGGCAGGCCTTATCTGTATCCTGGTAGCGGAAGCCGGTATATCATACCAGCCCTTCTTTTCGTATACTTCTTCATTGTCACAGAGTACCTCGTCTATTTTGATATTGTAATCACTCTTGTAATCATTGTACTCCGTGGTAGATATCATCCTCACACCGTCATTGCAGCAAAGAAGAAGCGAATTATCCAACGTATCGCTCCAGGCATTGGCGGTAAGGGAGGTATCAAATCCCCTCGTATGGTTAAGAAGGGTATACCTTTCGATGTTATTGTTCTTAAGGTCTTGCGCATCCATCACGAATATCCCAGCGGATGAGAGTATCCAGGCCTCTCCAAAGCCATTCACGTGGATATCGTAATTGTTGCTGTAGGGGAAATTGTCTATCTCCGTGATATCCCCCATCACGTCATAATAGATGGCATTGGAGGTTAGATAAAAAAATCCGTCTTCGTACGGAATAATTCTTAGCACCACCAGGGTTCCCAGTCCATTTTCTATCCCGATATTTTCTACTACCTGCCCGTCCTTTATGACATAGACACCGCCCCCGTCAGATCCCGCAAGTATCTCCCCGGTATCAGTTTCCACCATGGAAAGGATCTGGGGCGTGGAAAGCCCGTCTTCTTCTCCTATGGTCCTTATGACCTGCCCGTCTTTTATGTAATTTATTCCCACATTGGAAGCAGAAATGATGGTTCCATCGGACATTTCCATGGTCATGCGGAACCTTCCCCCCAAGGTGTTTTTTGAGGCCTCGTTATATGAAACAGTTTTTCCTTCCGTGGTAATTTCCACAAGACCATCCGTCCCATAGGTAGACACCCATATATTTCCCAGGGAATCCTCGAAAACATTCCTTATCCTGTCACCGTCAAATTTCTTTATAAATTTATAATCCTTTTTCTCAAAGCTATCCTTGTCTATTACGGTAAGTCCATCGTCTTTTCCGATATAGATATCATTTTCCTTTACATGAACCGCATTTACCACAGAGTCCTTTATTTTGGCCTTGGTAAATATGTCCACGAAAGGATTTTGGGAAAACTTAAGCATCCCCTGCTTGTTGGAAACAAACCACACATTTCCCTGATAGTCCACCATCATGTCAGATACCGATGACTCGAATCCTTCCTGGGTCATGTCGTTAAATATACCGTCCGAAGATACCATCCCCAGACCGTTTTCCATGCAGATGAAAAATTCCCCTTCGTAATATCCTATGTGGTTGCAGTAAGACCTGTCCCCCACATCAATGGTCTTTTCGATCTCTATGCCATCGCCGTCAAACCTTATCAGCTGCAGGAAATCAGAAGACGTACCCACCAGGTAGTTTCCGTTTCCATCGTAGTTTACCGCCCCATAGTACACCCCATCGGCCTCATCAAGCTCCCCTTCCCATAAAAGCTTGTCATTACGCGAAAAAAACAGAATCCCCGCACTGGTGACACCGCTTACTATGCCGTTTCCCGCTGCTGTTAAATCATTAACATAGTAGATGTCTTTCCAGTCGGAATAAGTGGTAATCTCCCCCTCGGGAGATATCTTGGACATGGACGAGACCGTGCCCACATAAATATTGCCATCCGAATCCTCGCAGATGGACCTTATGGAGTCAGCCCCCAAGCCATCCTCCATGGTAAAAAACTCTATATCTTCACTAACGGTATCGTAACGTGCTATACCACTGTCATTGGTACCTATCCAGAGATACCCTTCAGAATCCACAAAAAGATCCATGACATTCCGGATACTGTCATCTAAGTCCATGGCAGCAAATTCAGATCCATCATACCGGTAGAGCCCTGAATAAGAACCCGCCCACAGGTACCCGTCCTCACTTTGCTCAATGGCATTTATTTCCACACTGATAAGGCCATCATCCGTATCAAATATCACGGCCTCATACTCAGCCCCGTAATCTTCGGCGTAGGTATTTACAGAGGTGACATTGGCCGCCAGGGAAAAGACCTGGGAAAAAAGAAACATGAATATAAGGGTTTTTTGGGCATTATTTTTGTTAATTATCCTGTCCTTTAAGATAAGTATCCCGATGGTCACCAATATGCATACCAGCCTGTCGGGAAGGTCAATAAAAAACTCACCCATAAAGCACCTTATCCATTTGACATTGATGTCGGTTGAAAGCATGTCCACCAGACCGTCTCCCCATATGTTTCCTGTATAGCCATCGTAAAAGCCTATGTTCAGGGGGACAGATAGTATGGTAGCCAAAAAACCCGTAAACATCGTCACGCAGATGACGATGAAGGCATCGGGCTTCCTGTTGCGGGGAAAAAACCATCCCACGGAAAATCCCACTATGAAGCTTACCGCGGAATAACAAAGCGTCACAAAATCAGAAACCCCCAGGATCACCGATCCCAAAAGCCCCGTGAGTCCTCCCCCCAGGGCGCCTATTTCTATGGCCACAAGGAAAGACCCTATCGAATCCAGCCAAAAGGGCGCATTTAAGCGCGCCGCAAGAAGCCTTCCTCCGATGTTTAAGGCCATGCCTATAGCGATGATCAAAATACTCTTCCACGAAAGGGGAAACAAAAGCCTTTCTTTTATGGTTTCTTTGCTCATACTAACTCCCTGTAAGAAAATTTCTTAACTCCCCTGGAATATTCATCCACCTTCTGACCGTTTCCTTCCAGGGTATATTTATATGACATAAGTCCCTCCAGTCCCACAGGTCCCCTGGCATGGATCTTCCCGGTGGAAATCCCCACTTCGGCACCAAACCCATACCTGAAACCATCCGCAAACCTGGTGGAACAGTTCCTGTATACGCCGGCGGAATCCACCATTGCGGAAAAATACCTCCACGCCCCATCATCTTCCGTAAAAATGGCGTCAGTATGGTGGGATCCGAATCTGTTTATATGGGAAACGGCTTCGTTTATATCAAAAACTATCTTTACCGAAACCTCATAATCAAGGTATTCCCTGGAAAAGCCATCATCAGGGATGATATCTCCTTCTCCCCCGGTGATATCAAGCACTTCCTTCGTACCGTTTATTTTTACATTATGCTTTTTTAATTCCCTGCTTAATAATGGCAGAAATTCCCCTGCGATGTCATGGTGCACAAGGACAGTCTCTGCCGCGTTGCAGGCCGAAGGATACTGTATCTTTGAATCTATTACGCATGGTATGGTCTTTTCGATATCGGCCTGCTTATCCACATACACATGGCATATACCATCGGAATGACCCATGACGGGTATTTTGGTATTATCCATGATATACCTGACAAAGGCATTAGACCCCCTGGGAATAATGAGGTCTACGTATTGGTCAAGGGAAAGAAGGTCATCTATCTCATCATGGGATGACGCCTTGAGATAGGTGTTCTCCGGGATTTTTTCTTCGAGGGCTTTTTGGTAAATGATATCAAAAAGCACATCGTTTGTATTGGCTGTTTCCTTACCGCCCTTAAGTACGGCACAGTTTGCGCTCTTTAAGCATAGGGAAAATATCTGTACCAAAGCATCGGGCCGAGCCTCAAAAATGACCCCGATCACACCTATGGGAACAGATATCCTGGTAAGAATAAGATCCTTATCGAGCTGCCTTTTCAGGGAAACCTTTCCCACCGGATCATCTGATTCCGAAAGCATCTTAAGACCGTCACATACGGAAGAAAGCTTTCCTTCATCAAACTTAAGCCTCTTTTTTACGGCTTCGGAGATTTTGTTTTTTTCCGCATTTTCAAGGTCTTTTTTATTAGCCTTAAAGATTTCTTCCTTTTTTTCGATCAATGCGTCCCTTATGGATAGCAAAGCCCTGTTACGAATACCTATATCCACCGCTGAAAGAAGGGGCGATGCCTCCTTCAGCTTCCTTACATCATCTTTAAATCCCATTTTAATATATCCCTTTGTAAAAATCCAGCATACTAAACGACAAACATTATGAACATGCCTACATACTGTCCGGAGCCGAAAATCCCAGCATAAAGATGCCATCCTCCAGCACTCTAAGGACCGTATTTATCAGTGAAAGATTGCTCTTTTTTCTTTCTTCGTCCCCATCTGCCAATATCTTTGTTTCATGGTAGAAATGATTAAATGCATCGCAGAGCTCATAGATATATGCGCAAAGCTTGTGGGGGGCTTTTTCTTTTGCGGCCTCTCCCGCTTCATTTGGGTACTGTGCTATCTTTAGCAAAAGCTCCCTTTCTCCCTCGTTGCCATTATACGCGATCTTTCCTTCCGGGTCTTTCTCACCTGTCTGTGATTTGCGCAGGATTGATTTTATCCTCACCATGGTGTAAAGGATATAGGGTCCCGTATTTCCTTCAAATGAAGTAAACCTGTCTATGTCAAACACGTAATCCTTCTGCGCCTGATTGGAAAGGTCTGCGTATTTTAATGCTGAAAGCGCCACCGTCTTTGCGGTAGTTCTTTCCCTTTGTTCATCTATTTTTTCATTCTTTTCTTTTTTGTTTTCAATGATCTTTTCATACATGACATCTTCTATGTCATCTATGAGGTCTTTTAATCTCATGACCCCGCCCTGCCTGGTCTTGAAGGGCTTTTTGTCCCTGCCGTTCATCGTGCCAAACCCAAGAAAGGTAAGGGCGGTACCTTCCGGCACTATACCCGTCTTTTTGGCCGCCCTGAATACCTGGGTGAAATGGAGGGATTGCCTCTTGTCCACTATGTATAGCACCTCATCAGGTGAATAATCCCCTATCCTTTGTACCAAAGTGGCAAGGTCAGTCGTAGCGTATAAAGACGCCCCGTCGGATTTCCTTACTATGCAGGGGGGGATTTCCTTGGAATCTGTCTCCCTTGAAACATCTATTACCAACGCCCCTTCCGACTCATGGGCGAAACCATCCCTTACAAATCCATCTATCATGTCAGGGACATATTTTTGCGCATCAGACTCCCCGAGCCAGAGGTCAAATGATACATCAAGCCTTTCGTAATTTTCCTTCATGTCGGAAATCGATACATTGAGGATATGGGAAAGAAGCGCATTATATCCCCTGTCACCTCCCTGAAGGTCTGAGGTGGCCTTTAATGCCCGCCTTTTAAAATCCTCATCCTCCTTGGATCTTTTGGAGGCTCTTGGGTATATCTCTTCCAACTCCCCGGCACAAAACGGGGCTTCATCCGGGTATTTTCCCGTGAAATTTTTGTCAAAGTAGACAAGGGTAGGGTCGGTATCTTTTAGTTCCTCGATTATGAGCCCCATCTGCAACCCGAAATCCCCCAGATGGACATCAGATATGACCTCTACCCCTATCCTTCTTTCCATCCTCTTTATGGCCTCTCCTATGACGGCAGAGCGAAGATGTCCTATGTGCAGGGGCTTTGCCACGTTGGGACCACCGTAATCCATTATGAGTCTGTAAGGCGATGGTATTTTTTCTACCCCAAGATCCTTATCGCCGGAAAGTTTATTTACAAAGTCCGCAAGGAAATCCTCAGAGACTTTGATATTGACAAACCCGGGGGCACAAGATGCGGAGGAAGCTATTATGCCGGATTTTCCTAATTCTTTGGATATCTCATCTGCTATGTCGAGCGGCTTTTTTTTCAAGGTCTTTGAAAGCCTGAATGCGGAATTTACCTGGTAGTCGCAAAGATCCTTCCTGTTCGATAATGAAACAAAGGCTTGATCTTCATCAAGCCCCAGCCTAGCAAACGCATCCCTCACCTCAGTATTGATAACATGATTCAAGTCCATTTTACAATCCTCTTTTGTTCATCAGTTCCTTGGGAACTGTTAAAAATCTATGCCACTCCTGTTGTTTTGCTTTAGGAGCTCTTTTACGGCATCCATGGTATCATCATCCACAGGTCCCGTACCGTAATCTCCCGAAAAAGACCCCGTGGTCTTGTTGAAGGATGAATTCTGGGAATTTTCCGCAAACTGGCGGGCGGCCTCTATTTCAGCCTCCTTAATGGCCTCATCCTCGGCCGCTTCCTTCTCCAGCCTGGCCAATATCTCATTGGCGCGAGCCTGGTCGTCGGGATTTATCAGGTATTCATCATCAATGACTCCCTCTTCTTCTGACCCTCCGCCTGTTTCTTCCTCATATTCCAAATACCCATCATCCAAGCCTTCGTCTTCCGGGTAATCGTCAAAGGAGGAATCTTCTTCCAATGCATCCGGGTCGCCCCCTACATCCACGTAATTTCTCCCGTCATCATAGGGAGACTTTTCTTCGGGAATGGGATTATTTTCCTTCTCGATCTCCTCGTTTTTTTCCTTGGCGCCTTCTCCGACAAAAAAGGTACGCATGGGAACATAGATGACCCTCCACACCTTTACGATGTTTCTTTTCATCTTCTCCCAGAACCTCACCTTTTCCAATCTGTCATTCTTATATACGGCCATAATATCTTCCCGCCCTTTTGTAGTTTAGCCCGTCAAAGCAAAAAGGCCGATGGAACCCCACCGGCCAGCCCTAAACATCATTTATTAAGATTATTCAAGAAATCCGGAACCTTTATCTTCTTCTCCTCCACGGTAGCCTTGGGCCTTTGCGGCTTTTGAATCCCGGTGGTATAAGATGAAGATGAGGCGCTGCCCGTGCCCACGGAAGGCGAAATATCCGTCTTTATGGTGGGAGAAGTCTTCGACGCACCGCCGGAAGGCATCTGTACCGAAGGTTTTGTCACCTGCCGTGTGGGATAGCTAAGGGAAGGCGCGGAAACCCTTCCGAAGGTTCTTCTTTTTGAATCCTGCTGCGATGAGCCGGCATCTACCAGTCCCGTAGCTATGACCGTTATCGTGGCCTCATCGGTCATGTTCTCATCATACATGGCGCCCACTATGACATTGGCGTCATCAGAAGCAAGATCCCTTACGTAATTTCCTACCTCATCCACATCGAAGAGCGCTATATCGCCTGAAATATTCAGTATAACGTGGGTTGCGCCATCTATCTTCGTCTCTAAAAGGGGGCTCTCCACGGCTATCTTCACGGCCTCCATGGCCTTGTCTTCCCCCTTGGCAGAGCCTATGCCTATGTGAGCCAAGCCCTTGTCCTTCATGACGGTCTGGACATCCGCAAAGTCCAGATTTATAAGGGACGGGAGATTTATGAGGTCAGTGATGCCCCTTACCGCCTGCTGCAGCACTTCATCGGCTTTCTTTAGCGCATCAGGCATCGATGTGCGCCTGTCCACTATCTCTAAAAGCTTGTCATTGGGAATGACGATCAGGGTATCAACGACCTGCTTTAGGTTCTCTATACCCATGTTCGCATTGTCCATCCTGGCCTTCGCCTCAAACTTAAAAGGCTTTGTCACGACGCCAACCGTCAGTATGTCCATGTCCTTGGAAAGCTTAGCTATGACGGGAGCCGCTCCCGTACCGGTGCCACCGCCCATGCCACAGGTGACAAATACCATGTCGGCACCCCTTATGGCAGACGCAAGCTCTTCTGCGCTCTCCTGAGCCGCCTGCTCCCCTATCTGGGGCTGTGCCCCGGCTCCTAAGCCCTTGGTAAGCTTCTCACCTATCTGAATGAGGTTCGGTGCCTTGCACAGATCCAATGCCTGCTTGTCGGTATTCACCCCGAGAAACTCTACACCACCTATATTCTCGGTGATCATGCGGTTTACTGCATTGTTGCCGGCACCGCCCACACCGACCACCACTATTCTGGCATTGCTGGCTTCTTCTCCCCTAAGCTCTATCACGGAAATACCCTCCCCCTTATACAAATCAACTCTACTATTTTACATTATATTTCAAAATAAATCAAGATTTTTTTCAAATAGAATAAGCCATTGCTTGATATAGGTGATTTCTATAGCATTATTTGTCCTGAGAGAAAATAATGTCGTCATCTGTACCTGACCAATCCGAAAGGTCTATCGTGCCTTTCTTTTTCTTTATCATGGGAAGGATTTCCTTAAGCCTTAGGATCTTTGCCTCAGCGTTTTGCGAATCACTTCCCAGTATCACGGTAATCTTTTTGTAGGAAAAAGAAACCGACCCTCCTCGGCCGACATCCAGCTCATCTATGGTAAAATCATACTTTTCAAGTATGGAAACCATTTTTAATATATACTCTATCACATCGCTCTTGTGGAATGAAAGGTAATCCCCCACGCAGAAGGATTCGTTTTTGGCTCCGTTTACCTTAAGGTATCCATCCAAGAGCACATTGGACTGCTCCGTTATCTTCCCTTCGGAGTCAAAATAATTGTAACAGATGGTTCCGGGCTCGATGTAATACGAAGCTGTCTTTGAGGCATCGCCCGAGATCGATATCCCATCATAGGATGAACCCTCGGTGCCATCCCCGGATGCATCTGAAGATACGGATATTCCCTCGGAAACCGTGGCGTCCCCGGATGAAGCGCCCTTTGCCCTTGCCCTTCCTTCCACGTAGCCAAAAAAGGTCTTTTCCTTTACGGATATATCCACAGACCACGGGGATGTCATCTTGATCTTTACGCTTTCAAGAAACGGAATCTCAACATCGTCCGCAAAAAGCTCCCCCAGCATAAGGGCCAGCGTGTTCGAGGAATTTTTCTCCTCGAACACCTTTTGCCTTATGGCATCATCGGAATACAAAGTATTCCCCGACACTGTTACCTTCCTTAACGCAAACCCGAAAGTGTATATTAAAAATACCGCTGCCACAATGACGGCAAGGAAGATGAATATGAAAGCAAAAGCCTTAAGCCTTCTTCTTCTTCGCCTTTTTTCCTTTATCATCCCCGGCCAATCCCCCTTAACTTTTGGGTGGCACCCTTTCCTAATTCCTTAAATTTTTCCGGAACTATTTCCTTTTTTGGCTTTTTTTCCAGGCTCTCTAACCTTATTCCCCTCGATACGCTAAGGCAAAAACCAATCTCCATGAGAAGGAAGATGCACGACGTCCCCCCATAGCTGATAAACGGAAGGGTTACCCCTGTGTTCGGAAATAAATTTGTCACTACCCCCACATTCAAAAAAACCTGCCAGAACACATGGGCCATTACCCCTATCGAAATGAATGACCCAAACATGTCGCTTGCATTATTGGCTATGAGTAAGAGCCGGTACAAAAGAAGCATGAACAATAATATCACGCATATCGCCCCCACCAACCCCATCTCTTCACAGATTATGGAAAAGATCATGTCATTTTCCGGCTCGGGCACAAATCCAAGCTTTTGGATGCTTTGGCCCAGTCCTTTCCCAAAGATTCCTCCGGAGCCTATGGCGTAAAGACCCTGCAGGGTCTGGTAACCCTTGTCATAATCTTCGGGATGAAGCCATATCTTTATCCTCTCTACGCGATACGAAAATGCCAAAAGGAAAATCATGGCGCCCCCTGCCGCCGCGAGAGAAAGTCCGAAGAAGGGCGCAAACCTGGGGCTCGATACAAAGACCATAACGAAGGTAATGCCAAGGATTATGACCGCCGTGGAAAGATTGGACTTTGCAACCAAAATAAATCCGGGCGCCGACATTAAAAAGACGGTGAATATGGCCCTGGTTTTTCCCATCTGGGAAGGAATCCTGCTAAGTATGGCCGAAAGAAACAAAATAATGGCAAACTTCATGGTCTCTGATGGCTGAAACGATATCGGACCTATTTTAAGCCACCTGGTAGATCCCCCAAAGGTAGATCCCGCAAATATTACAAAAATATTTAGAACGATCGCCCCTACGTAAATGATTCCGGAAAGTCTGTACCACCGGTGATAATCCACCAATGAAAAAATAACCAAAAATACTATGCCTATAACCATGTTTTTAGCCTGGTTTTTTACGTAAAAGGCAGAGTCTTGAAATTTCAGCATGGCATTGTAGGAAGATACGGAATACAGGGTGACAAGACCCAAACCTATCAGCAAAACGACGATGAACAAAAGCCCCCAGTCAAAAAACCTTATCTTTTCAGAATGAATCTTTTTGACCTCTTCATCCTCAAATACCTTAGCTCCCCCCATTTCTGATTTATTATCATCTTCCTTTCCAAACCGCCTTCTTCTTCTTTTTTTTTCCATAAATTCCTCTAATCTATAGCAGACAGCTTCTTAAAAAGGTCTCCCCTTTCCTCATAATTCTTAAACATCCCCCAGCTTGCGCAAGCCGGGGAAAGAAGTATGTTTTCACCTTTTTTCGCGATTTTTTTTGACTCCTCCATGGCCTTTTCCAAAGAGTCACAAAGAAAGATATTTTCCACTCCGTGCTTTACCGCGCACTCTTTTATTTTTTCGGCCGTCTGACCTATCAATACCAAAGCCTTAACTTTCCCGTCAAAATTTTCCATCCACTCATCATAGGAGCTTCCCTTGTCATATCCACCCGCGATAAGGACCGTTTTTTTATCCATTGCCCTTATGCCCTGGATGGCCGCATCGGTATTGGTGGCCTTGGAGTCATTGTAATACCTTACTCCCCCAAATTCCCCCACGAATTCTATCCTGTGGGGAACGGGGGGAAATGCCTTTGCGGCGCTTACGCAAAGCTCTGTATCTACTCCCAATGATCTTGCAAGGGCCAGTGCGGAACATATGTTTTCGCCATTACACTTCCCCACCAGATGGGTGTCGGAAATGGATAAGATTTTTTCTCCATCCGCGTATATATCTCCATCCATGTATGAATATCCTTTTTCCGGTATTTTTTCGGAAGAAAACAGGATTATTTCAGGATGGGCAGCCCTTCTTTTTAGTCTTTCCCCAAAATCCTTCGTGTACCCGTTATCGGCATTTAGGATTACGTAATCCCTATCGGTACTGTTTTCTGCTATTTTTTCCTTTATACTGCCATACTCCCCCATGGTATGGTGCCTGTCTAAGTGATCGGGGGTAAGGTTTAGTATTGCGGCCGAATCTACATGGAACCTGTCAATGGTCTCTAACTGGAAAGAAGATATTTCAAGGACGGTTACCGTATCTTCATCTGTCTTATCCGCAATATCTGTAAAAGGATCTCCTATATTTCCCGCGACAAAGACCTTTGGATAAGCTTTTTCCATTATGCTTCCCGTAAGGGATGTGGTGGTAGTCTTTCCATTGGTTCCTGTTATCCCCACTATTTTTCCCTTTGCATATAAATACCCAAGCTCTATTTCCCCTATTATGGGAATGTTTTCTTCGAGTGCCATACGGGCTGTTTCATTTGTCAAAGGGATGCCGGGAGAAATAACCACCCTGTCATATTTTTTTATTTCTTCGCGCGATATCTTTCCCGCATAAAGGTCATCTATATCTGACAGTTTTGAGTCTTTTTCTTCTAATTCTTTCCGGGTAATATCGTCTCTTCCATCATAAATGGATACCTCCTGGTCGTTCCTTAAAAGAAGCTTCGCGGATGATATTCCCGATCTTCCTGCACCTATCACCAAATTATTCATAATGCCACATACCCTATCACTGCCATAAGCACCGTAAACAAAGTAAACATAAAAACCGTTTTTACCTCGCTCCATCCCCCCAGCTCAAAATGGTGGTGAATGGGAGCCATCCGGAATATCCTCTTTCCGCCCGTTTTCTTGAAATATGTAACCTGTATAATGACAGACAAAACCTCTGTCAGGTATACCAGCCCCACTATCAAAATGTAAAGCGGCATCTGCAGCATATAGGCACTTCCCGCGACAAGTCCTCCCAAGGCCAAAGAGCCCGTATCCCCCATGAACACCTTCGCGGGGTAGTGGTTGAAGACCAAAAATCCCAAAAGAGCCCCAACGGCCGCAAGAAGGGTAAGGTCTATTTCCCCTTTAAGGACGAAGGAAGATACGATGAAAAACAAGGTCACCACTATCGTCACGCAGGAGGCTAGGCCGTCTAACCCATCCGTGAAGTTTACACCGTTTACCGTCCCTATTACCGCGAAAAAAAGCAACGGTATCGCAAAAAAACCAATGTCCAGGTAATATCCACCGGAAAAAGGAACCCTCATGCTAAGCGGTATTTTGGACACAAATACCATATAGCAGGAAAATATTGCCGTTACCACTATCTGAAGGGCCATTTTCTGCCGGGGAAGAAGTCCGTCGCTTTTTTTCTTCGCGACCTTCAGATAATCATCTATAAATCCTATTATCCCAAATCCCGCAACCAATAGGAGTATCGGGATTGCCTTGGGCTGCTTAAAGGCAAAAATAATCCCCGGGATGATCATTCCCAAAATGATCATTACTCCCCCCATGGTGGGGGTTCCCGTCTTTACCTGGTGACTTTTTAGTTCTTCCCTTTCGGTCTGACCCATCTTAAGCCGCCTAAGGAGCGGTATCACCAAAGGTCCTAAAATAAGGACTATCAAAAATCCCATTCCGCAGGATATTGCCCGAAATATTAAATCATTATTTACTTCCATCTTGATTCCCTGTCACATTCCAAAATTATTTATGGAGCTTTTTCTACTCCAAAACCTTCTCCGCCGGGTCTTCCACCGTCTCTCCCTCGGAGGGGATATCAGATCCCGAATCCTCCACCGTCACGCTTTCGCTCTCTTCTGTCTTATCTTCTGCCTCATCTACTGTTTCATCTACCGTCTGATCTTCCTCATCCTCTGCTAGGTCTTGTGTATCATCTGTCTGATCTTGTGTATCTTCTGTCTGGTCTTCCCCTTCTTCTGTCTGGTCTTCCCCCTCTTCCGTATCCCCTTCCGGGAATATGTTCATATAGGGAAGGATCTGCTTCATTATCTTTTGGAAGATCTCCGATGCATAGGTGCTGTGGGGCTGGTCTGCCACGTTTGGCTCATCCACTATCACATAGACTACCACCTGGGGGTCATCTACCGGGGCAAATCCTATGAAAGATACCAGGTAATTTTTCTTTCCCCGGGGAATCTTTTCGGCCGTGCCCGTCTTTCCCCCAATGGCATATCCCTTGACGGCCGCTGCAGAACCCGTGCCTTTTTCCACTACATTTTGAAGATACCCCTTCAATGTCTCTGAGGTCTCCTTTGATATGGTCTGCTTTAATACCACGGGATCTTTTTCTTCTACCACCGTGCCATTGGAATCTTGTATCTGCTTTACGACATGGGGCTTGTAGTAGGTTCCGCCGTTTACTATCGATGAAAAGGCAGACGTCAACTGTACCATGGTGCAGTTGAAATTCTGACCGAATGAATTGGTGGCAAGGTCGGAAGCCCCCATGTTTTCTTCATTATAGATGAGAGAGGATGTAGTGGCCTCGGCGGGAAGGTCTATGGTGGTCTTTAGCCCAAAATTAAATACATTCTGGTAACGGCAGAAGATCTCCTTCCCCTCCCTGGCCGCTATCTGCATAAGGGCGTCATTGCAGGATTCCTCCAAAGCTCCTGACAATGTAAGCATCCCATGACCCAATTTGTTTACACAGTGTATTTCGTGGTCTCCTACCTTTTGAACCCCGTCACAGTTGAATGACTCATTGCCGTTTAGTACCCCCGTCTCAAGCCCTGCCGCTATGGTAAATGGCTTTGCCGTAGACCCCGGCTCATAGGTGGATGTCACGCAGTAATTCTGCCAGATTTTATTTAAGGCATCCATCTGTCCTTCTTCATCCATGTTCGATATTTCTTCTTCGGTATAATATCCCGTAAGATCCCTTGGGTCAGAGAGGTCAAAGGAAGGGTAGTTTGCCATGGCAAGTATTTCACCGGTATTTGGATCCATGACTACGCATGCCGTGTTCTTACTTCCATCCTCACCTGCCCGGTAGTTGTTTTCATATTTTTTATTAAAGGACTTTATCTGTTTTTCCACTATTGTCTGGATATTCATGTCTATGGTGGAAACAATGGTTTCCCCGTCCTTGGCATCTATGATGGTGGTTTCCATGTTGGAATCGGAATTAAAATACCCGTATTCCCTGCCGTTAACCCCGGTGAGAATGGAATTGTACGAGGACTCAAGCCCTATGAGCCCCGTACCGTCGTTTGTGACAAAGCCCACCACGGACGCCGCAAGGGTAGGATATGGATACTGCCTCACATACTCTTCCTCAAACCATACCCCGGCTATATTGGGATAATTCTCATCGTCATTATCCATGGTGACAAATTTTTCTATGGCCTCGTAGCTTTGCTTTTCCAAAAGCACATGATACTGGTTCGTGGGCTTGTCAGAAATAAAATCAAGGAGCTCTTCTTTTGACAGATCCTCAAAGCACTCGCAGAGCGCATCTACGGTAGGCTCTATGTTTTCCTCATCCGAGTTTAGCACCTTCGAGTCCAATATCACGTTGTAGACTTTGGTGGATGTGGCAAGGATGGTCCCATTGGTATCCAATATATCCCCTCTTTTGTAGGGAATGGTCTTTGAATCGTAAGACTGCTGCGAAAGCACTATCTTTGCGTATTCTTTGCCCTTTTTTACATTGATATAGGTAAGGGCAGCTATAAGTACGCAAAAAGCAAGCATGACGAGCCCGAAGGTTATCATCAGCTTGCGTTTCATTACAGGATGTATTCTGGGAAGCTTAGGTCTTTTCATGGATCGATACTCCCTGTGATTGCCGTAAGGATATTATCATTTTCTTCTTCCTTTTCAATGTCTGAGTACATCACCATGGAATCCGAATCCTCCACACTGTATGTAACTATCTGGGTCGATGAAGGATATACCATCCCAAGATCCTTTATGGCCTTCTTTTTTATCGCTTCCAAATCCACGGATGTTTCTATCCTTTGGAGCTTTTCGTCATTATCAGAACGCACGTCCAACAGCTCTTCCTGAAGCGAGGATATGGTGGATATATGCGCCGTTATCTGGGTCTGCAGGGATATGTATATTCCGCATATGGCAAAAACCCCACACACGCACAGCGAAAAAAACGCCATGTACAGGGGACTGACGGAAAGAAATCTCTGCCTGTTCCTTAACGCCCTCTCCCTGTCCATCTGGGCCTTTCTTCTCTGGCGAAGGGCGCTTTGTTTTCTCTTTCTGTAATCTTCCTGCCTCTGCTTCCTGTGCCTTTCTATCTCCTGTTCCCTAGGAAGAGCCACATTTTCCCTGCTTTTCCTTACAGTATTGCCATCCACATAATACTTCCTAGAGGCATTGCTCCTTCTTCTATTTTGTATGGCCATACCCTTCTCCCTTCTTTCCTTTTACAAAAACCCTAAGCCTTGCGCTGTGGGATCTGTTGTTTTCCCTGACCTCTTCCTCCGAAGGCGTAACAGACTTTAAGGCCTTTCCCTTCGACTTTCTCCCACACACACACACCGGAAAGTCCGGTGGGCAGATACAGGGATTTTCGTATTCCCTGAAAGCCTTTTTCACTATCCTGTCTTCCAATGAATGGAAGGTGATAATGCAAAGCCTGCCGTCATCCTCAAGAAGATCTATGAAAGGTCCTATGGATCTTTCAAGCTGCTCTAATTCCCTGTTTACCTCTATCCTGATAGCCTGGAAGGTCCTTTTCTCAGGATGCCTTGTGGTTTTTTGAATCTTCATGGGGATTGACTGTTTCACTATCCGGGCAAGCTCCCCACAAGTCTCCACCGGCTTTTTTTCCCTGTACTTTTCAATGTGTTTTGCTATATTATCAGCGAAGCGGTCCTCACCGTATTTGCGTATGACTTTTGCCAAATCCTGCCTTGAATAGCCATTTACCACATCCTTGGCGCAAAAACCCTGGGACCTGTCCATCCTCATGTCCAAGGGAGCCTCATCCTGCATGTAGGAAAAGCCCCTTTCCTCCTCGTCTAATTGGAAGGAGGAGACCCCTAAGTCCAGCAAGATGCCATTCACCTTCGGTATCTTAAGGGTCTCAAGTAACATTGGGATGTCTTCGAAACTTGCTTTGATTATGTCTATTGTGGGAGATAAACCCTTTAGTCTCTCCCCGGAATAATCCAATGCGTCATCATCGCGGTCTATGCCAATGAGATGACCCGCAGGTGAAAGCCTCCGGGCTATCTCAAAGGAATGTCCCGCTCCTCCAAGCGTGCCGTCAACGTACGTTCCGTCAGGCATAATGCCCATCAGTTCGATCACTTCCCCAAGGAGAACGCTTTTGTGAGAAAATTCCATACGCTCCCCTTACAGGTTGAACCCGTACTCGTCCATCTTGGAAGCCAAGATCTCCACATCATCATATTCATTGTAAGCGATCCAGCGTTCGCGGCTCCAGATTTCCACCCTTCCCAAGACTCCTGCCACCACCACGTCCTTTTTCAAGTCGGCATGCTCCCTTAGGTTCTGCGGAATCAGTATCCTTCCCTGCTTGTCCAGCTCCACCATGGCAGCTCCGCTCAGGAAATAACGGGCAAACTTTCTGGCGTCCTTGTTCACCGTCTGTGGCAGGGATGAGAGCTTCTCTTCAAACTTCTCCCACTCCTCATCAGGATATGCGTAGATACAGCCGTCCATACCACGGGTGATGACGAATGAAGCCCCCAGTGCATCCCTGAACTTGGAAGGAATGATCATGCGGCCCTTTTCATCGATTGTGTGATTGTATTCACCCATGAACATGTATCAATCACCACCCGACTCCACATATCCACCACTTTCTACCACTTACGCCCACAATGATATACCCAATACCCACAAAATGCAAGCCCTAAATTGTTAACAAATCATTAACAAGGGGCGGTTTTGGAACAAATACAAATTAAATAATACAAATGGAGTTAATTATTAAAAGAGATGTGTGGAATATGAATTTAAGATTGAATTTTTCGGGGAACTTTTTTTATTTGAGCGACAGTGGCGTTTTTATTATATAAAAATTAAAGAACGCGAGTACGGAATGAGAATATATGTTTGGCAAAATTGCCAAAAAAAGAAGCCGCCTACAGGCAGCTCCCCTTTTCTTCCAGACGGCTCACCAGGTCTATCCTGTCCTGGTGCCTCCCTCCCTTAAATTTGGCCTCCAGATAGGCCCTTACGATGTCCTTGGCGACCTCTATCCCTAAAACCCTGGCTCCAAAGCACAGGATATTGGCATTATTGTGTTCCTTGATAAGGCGGGCCGTGGTGGGCGTTGAGCACGCGGCGGCCCTTATGCCCCTGACTTTGTTTGCGGCTATACAGATTCCTGCCCCCGTGCCGCATATGAGGATGCCGCAGTCATATTCCCCATTTGCCACGGGATGGGCCACTTTTTCGGCATATATGGGATACTGGACCTTTTCGTAGGTATTTGCCCCAAGGTCTGTCACCTCATGTCCCAAAGACTTGAGGTATTCCATTATCTCTCTTTTCATGTCCACTCCCGCATGGTCATTGCCAATAGCGATTTTCATAGGTTCTTCCTTTCTAAATTATACGATTTCCATCAGTTCCTTGGGGGATTGGGTAAGGTTTTCCACTCCATTTTCCCTTATCACCACCATATCCTCTATCCTTACGCCTCCCAGCTTTTCGTGGTAGATCCCGGGCTCTACCGTCTCTATCATGCCCTCTTTAAGCACTGCCTCTTCGGATGGCGAAAGCCTGGGGCTCTCATGGATATAAAGACCCACGGAATGGCCTAATCCATGACCAAACAAGCCCTTGTATCCGGCATTATCTATGATGTTTCTTGCTATTAAGTCAGCTTCCTTTCCCTTAATCCCGGGTCTTATCCCTGAAAGCGCCTCCATCTGGGCTTTTAAGACGGTATCATATAGATGCTTTTGCCCTTCCGAAGCCCTCCCCAGAAAGACAGTCCTTGTCATGTCCGAACAATATCCCTCATATACGCATCCAAAATCCATCACCACAAACTCCCCTTCCGAGAGCTTCCTTGACGTGGGAATATGGTGGGGACGCGCGGAATTTGGGCCTGATGCCACTATTGTTTCGAAGGATAGTCCCGATGCCCCGTGCATTTTCATGGAATATTCTATATGGGCGCAAAGCTCTATTTCCGAAATCCCGGGACGAATCTTTGGAAGAACGTCCGAAAAAGCCATATCCCCTATATGCTCAGCCTCCCTGAGAAGGTCTATTTCTTCTTCCGTCTTTATCCTCCTGAATTCATTAAGGGAATCTTTGAGTGAAACCAGCTCCACACCGGGAAGCTCTTTTTTTATGGCGGCAAAATCAAAGACAGAAAGGTTTTGATCTTCATAGCCGACCCTTAAGTCTTTTGATACCTTAAAGTCTTTTGATAAAGAAGCTTCTTTTATTTCTCCCGAAATAACAATGCTCCGCCTTTCCCCGGATTCCTGGATCCTCATATCCCATTCGTTAAGGTCTAATGTCTCTTTGGCCCACTTTGTATACCTCCCGTCCGTGATAAGGAGCTTCCTGTCCCCGGTGATAAGCAAAACCCCTTCCCCGGCAAATCCCGAGATGTAATGCATGTTATAGGGGTCTGTCACCATGAATCCATATAGGTCTTTACTTTCAAGCAGCTTAGATATTTTTTCGTTAATCTTTTTCATATTTTTTGCCCCTTAGGAAAAACAATAACAAAACAGGTTTTTCGATTATCCTCTTTAAGTGTATCTGTATCTCCTCATGAAAATAAAGCCTCTTTGTCAGTATGGAAAAAAGTCCTGCCTTCTTAGCCCCCCATATGTCGGTAAATATCTGGTCTCCTATGAAAAGGGTATTTTCCTTATTGGTACCCATTTTTTTCATGGCCTTTTCATATCCCCCGAGCGAGGGCTTTTTCGCGTTGCAGATATAGTACGCACCTATTTTTTCATTAAACAGCTCCACCCTTTCCCTGCCATTATTTGAAAGAAAGCATACTAAAAAGCCCATTTCCTTTAGCTTCTTAAAATGGGCAATCGTTCTTTGCTCCGCGGGCTTTCCATGTCCTGTCAGGGTATTGTCTATGTCATAAATAATCCCCCTGAAACCATCGTCATAGAGCTTTTCATAATCTATTATATAGGCATTTTTTACATACCTGTCAGGAATAAGGTTCATGTCTATTTGTCCAGAATCTTTTTCAGCTCATCCATAAATGTATTAACGTCCTTAAATTCCCTGTATACAGAGGCAAATCTCACGTAGGCCACCTGATCTAAATCCTTCAGGTGGGCCATTACTATCTCTCCTATGTCAGAGCTGTTTATTTCCTTTGCCCCCAGGTTAAACACCTCATTCTCCACGTCATCTACCAAGGCATTGATCTGCCCGGCAGAGATGGGGCGCTTGTGGCAGGCTCTCAAAATACCCGCCTCTATCTTGGACCTGTCGAACTGCTCCCTGTTGTCGTCCTTCTTTATGACGATAAGCGGGATGGTCTCTATCTTTTCGTAGGTCGTAAACCTCTTTCCACAAGAATCGCAGACCCTCCTCCTCCTAATGGAATTGTTGTCCTCCGCGGGACGCGAGTCTATTACCCGGGTGTCTTCACCCCCGCAAAACGGGCATTTCATATCTCGCCCCACCTCCTGTTTCTCATGATGACTTTTTTATGTGTCTGCCTATAATCTCCGAAACATCGGAGATGGTGGTAAACGCATCAACGTCCATATCGTTTATCATCTTCCTGATATCATGTATCTCAGCCCTTGTGACCACGCAGTAGAGGATGTCCTTCTCTGTGCCTGATACCAGACCCTGCCCCCGTATGAAGGTGACGGTGCGGCCAAAATTTTTGTATATCGCATCCGCTATCACCTTGCCGTCCTCTGTCACTATCATGATGGATTTTACCTGATCCATGCCGGATTCAATTAAATCTATGACCTTGGATGAGATAAAATACATGATGATGGAATAAAGACCCGAGTCGAGTCCAAACACCAGACCCGCTATCAGGTAAATTGCGATATTTATGAAAAATATCACATTGCCGGTGGAGAGGGAAGTCTTTCTGCTGACCATTATCCCCACTATCTCGGTACCGTCAAGGCAGCCTCCGTACTTAAGAACAAGCCCCACTCCTATCCCAAGTACCACCCCTCCAAATACGGTGGCCAAAAGCAGATCGTCCGTCGTTGCCGCCAGAGGCTCAAAAAGACCAACACATACCGAAAATACCGCCATCGCATATCCTGCGCTGAAGATGAAGGAATGTCCTATGTTCTTCCACGCAAATATCAAAAAAGGAATATTGATGATGATGGTCAAAAATCCCAGCTTGACAGGTATGAACCCGACCAAGATCATGCTTACACCGACCACTCCCCCATCGAAGATGTTGTTGGGAGCCAAAAATTCCTCCACGGAAAACGCAGCGATTACAGCTCCCACCGTAAGAAGAAAAACATCAACAGCCTTTTCAAGATTTTTATTCATTTATTATCAAAAATCCGTAAAACGGCACAGCCCCCTAAAGGCCACGCCGTTTTACAAAGTAAATCCAAGTCTAAAATTCAACGTACTTATCTTCCGCCTTGCCGTTTACTACATAATAAGCCCTGCGCTCTTCAACATTAAGATACGTCTTCAGAGACTTTATGGCTCCTATCCTGTGCCCCTCATCCTTGTACTGCTGCTTTATCCTTTCGGTAATATCCTCGATCTTAACCTGTTCGCCATCCTTCTCAAAGTAAGTCTCTATCACAATATCCTTCTTTACACCGGAACGTGAAGAACTCCTTCTGGAATTTGCCTTTGGCTTGGATTCGCTTTTGGCAGAGTCTTTATTATCTTTTAAAGCCTCCGTGTCCTTCTTTGCCTTGGAATCTGTATCCTTTGTCTGTGCGGTAACCAATGTGGTCGTCTTCTTATCCTCCGCCAATGCAGTGGACGATGTAGCACTCTTTGCCATGATAAACATCCCTTCTCTAAATAATGAAAAACAAACTATCAAAAGCTCCACTAATTTTTAAATAATTAAGGAACTCCTTCCGGGATTCTTTAAAAAAATGTGGAAAAGTAATCTAAAAGTAATCTCAATATTTCGGGAAGAAATTTTCAAAATTATTCAAAAATTATTCTCATATTTAA
>CAJOPH010000022.1 GCA_905236805.1 uncultured Eubacterium sp.
ATAAGATCGGCCAATATCTTTATCTTGTCCTCGCTCCCCGACAGGGTGATATATTCTTTCATCCTCACCACCTGCCCGTCGTAGATCCTCTGCTGCTCCTTGTCGAAGCGGGCATACCTTACCTCCTCGAGCTTTTCGGGAAGGTCCTTCAAAACGGCGGATTTGAGACGCCTCAGGATAAAAGGTCCCGTCATCTTCTTCAGCCTGTCTGTCGCCTCTTCGTCACCACCCTTTACTATGGGAGTCTCAAACCTCGATGAAAATTCCTCGTACTTAAAGAGAAATCCCGGCATGAGAAAGTCAAAGATTGACCAAAGCTCCGAAAGCCTGTTTTCTATGGGCGTGCCGGTAAGAGCCATCCTGTGTACGGCCTTTACCGCCTTCACCGCCTTGGTAAGCTTTGCGTTCTTGTTCTTTATGTACTGTGCCTCGTCTATCACACAAAGGTCAAACACGGCATTTTCGTAATTTATTATATCCTGTCTTAATAAATCGTAGGAGGTGATATAGACACTGCCCTCCCCTATTTTTTCCTCGATCTTTTTGCGCTGGCCGGCGGTCCCCGCTATGACCGTGGTCTCTATGTCCGGGGCAAACCTTTTAAATTCCTCCTGCCAGTTGTAGATGAGGGACGCCGGGGATACCACAAGGACACATCCCCCGGTCCCCTCGTCCTTAAGGGCCTTTACCAGGGTGATCATCTGCAGGGTCTTTCCCAGTCCCATCTCGTCTGCCAGTATGCCGGAAAATCCCGCCTCGTAGAGGGTCCTTAGCCACTTGTAGCCGTATTCCTGGTAGGACCTCAACACCCCCTTCATCTCTGCGGGGGGCTCATAGTCCGCGTCCCTTATGGTGTGGAAATTTTTTACCAGGCGGCGGTAGGTCTTGTCCCTTTGGGATGAGAGCTCTTCATGCTCCTCCAGCATCTTGTCCAGGTAAAGGGCACGGTACAGGGGAAGCTTTACCCCGTTTGCCATCGCCTTTTCGGGGGAGATATTAAGGTCATCAAACAGTGTGTCAAGGGCCTTTAGCGAATCGTCCCCCGAAAAATCTATGAAGCCCCCGCCCTTTAGCTTGTGGTACCTTTTCTTGAGGTGGTAGCTCTCCAATATCCCCACCAGTTCTTCGGGCGAAAGGTCTTTGGAGATGACTGATATCTCCATCAGGCCTGAATCTATGGATACTCCCACATTGACGGAGGGAAGCGGGCGTGACCTGCTTCCGTCAAATTCCTCCGTGCCTTCCACATCACCATACTCAGAGAGCCTGTCTATCCCCTCCGACATGATGTGGAACAAGGACTCCTCCGATCCGTCGTCATGGTATAAGGTCCTCTCCTCATCCAAACCGGGGAAAAATTCCATAACAGCCTCGGCAACCCTGGTTTCCTGCGTCAGATCCTTATAGGATTCATCACCGTTTCCGCCCTCGTAGGATACGCGGACAGCGCAGGTGGCCCTTTCTTTGCCTTTGACCTTTTCAATGTCCAGGGTAAAGCTAAAGGAAGGCTCCGGAGGAAGAACCTCCCTGGCCTCCTGCTCGCTGTCGTCCGAAAAGTCCACATAGGGGCTTTCTATGAGCTTTGGGACGGTCCTATAGTAAAACTCCGCCAGATAGTCCTTCCCCACGGAAAAGTCTACCATGGTGTCACTTTCCGCCACGCTCAAAAACGGATAGACGGTCACCGTCTCCTCTTCTCCCATCAGGGTAAGGGAGGTCTCGTCGAGCCTGTAGAGACCCCTGGCTCCCTCAAGGATACGGGGTATGCTCCCTGAGACATTTAACCCCAAAAAGGTCCCGTCCCCTTTTTTCATCCCCGTGGTCCTTAGACTGATACTAAGCTTTCCGCCGCCCACCAGGATGGAGGATGAGATCTTTTTGGCCTTTTCTTCATACTCTATCCTGTCTCCCAAGGAAAGGTCATATACCCTGTCAAGAAGGGTCCCCTCCAGGGGGATCTTTGACTGCACAGACAGTGTGGTGCCGTACCTGTAATATCTTCCCCTGAGCCTGTCGTTTACCTCCTCGGTCTCATAGACCCTCCTTTGGATAAATTCCATCCACTTTTCGGAAGGCTCATCGACGCACTCTGCGGAAAAATCTATTTCATTGTTCTTTCCAAGCGTATAGACATCTTCTTTTTCCACTGCGTCCAGAAGAACGGCAAGTTTTTTTACCGCATAGTATTTTTTGCCGCTTTTTCCTATCCTGAAGGAAAGCTTTTCCCCGTCCTTTTCGATGGCTATCCTGGGAACTATGGAAACGCAAGGATCCTTGGAAGATACGTCCTTATCAATGACCTGCGTGGCCTTGTCCGCCTCCCCGAACATCCCGAAAAAGTCCATGGCCTTTACATCGGTCAAAGTCCCCGGGTCATTTTCCCATACGTACTCACGCACCGCCTGTATGAGCCTTAGCTCATGCTCACAGAGAACGTAAAAATCATCTGTTCCGTAACCCCTGCAGCTGCATATGTCCGTCATGTAGGCATCCCTGGTAAAAGCCGCCCTGCACCTTTCCACGTAGAGCCCGTCATCCACGTCACAGAAAGCCTCTATCACGCTCTTTCCATCTTGGGTAAATCCGGTCTGGATGTCTATGTCATCCACGATATCGCAGTCCTTTACCCTGTCTAAGCAGATGTCATAGGTAAAGGCATCCCGGACCAGCTTAGGGATATTAAAAAAGCACGCCTTGTCCCTTTTTTCCTCCTTGAAATACTTTGAGGCCTTTACCGTTTTCCTTGAGTCTTTTTCGGCCTCCCTTTTGTTGATGAGGCGCTCTATCTCCATGTTGATGGCCCTATCCCTAGCCTCTTCCTCCGTCTCCTCGAAGGAAAATCCCCCCACATGCTCCTCCCACAGCATAAGGAGCGCGGCCTCGTGATGGCAGGTCTCCCTGATTCTGTTGTAGTAATAATAAGACCTGGCGTTCACCTTACTGCATGTGCAGGTAAAACTATCCGAATCCCATTCATCCATCGCGCATACGGGAGCATCCCATATCCTGGGGCGCCCCTGTCCCGATCCTTTGCCTATGACCGCAAAGGCCGTATTTTCATCACATTCGAAATCCTTGTACGCCTTTTTATCTATGATATCCCTGGCTTTTTGCAGGTCATTTTTCGAAAACAAATGCGCATAGTCTATCTTTACGGTTCTTTTTTCCAAATCCTTTGGGTTTGGCTGCAATTTTTCTGAATATTGTTTCATAAATTATATCTATCATTAATTTTCTTCGAAAAATAGTACATGGCCGCAAACAAAACCACTGTCAAAATGATAAAGGCCGGCTTCTCCAGGGCCTCTATGGCGCTTTTCCCCAGTACCGCCAGAAAAAATATCATGAGGGCCTTTGCGGCGAAAAGAACCCCCAGGTACCTTACGGTGGGATAATCCGATATCCCAAAGGCAAAGTTTAAGAAAAAAGAAGGCGTAAAGGGCATCATAGCTATCAAAAACAAGGCGGCGCCCCCGGTGCCTTCCACCCATTTTTTGGCTTTTTTTGCCCTTGGGTGTTTTTGCCACCTGTCCCCTATCCTTACGGCTACCACATGCCTCCAGAAGGAAAACATGCAAAAACACCCGATGCATGTCCCCACCCAGCTACAGATCCCACCCATAAAGACCCCGTACATAG
>CAJOPH010000023.1 GCA_905236805.1 uncultured Eubacterium sp.
CAATCGAAAAGGCAATTGAACAAACCGTCCAAGGGCTGAATCCCGTGGAATATCAAGTGCTGAGATCAATCCCTGGTATAGGCCATGCTCAATATCTGTTTCGGGTTCATGGTACCTGGTACTGTGTTCTCGGCTATCTCCTTGGATACACGGACATAGAAGGCGGAATCCGGATCCGGAAAATACCTGGTATATCTCAATACGCGTTTCGGTTGCTCACACGCTCGAGGAGCACGCAGCTTTCCACATTCCCCGTTGCCGGAAACATGTCCACCAGCGCCATTTTCTTTACCTTGTAGCCTCCTTCTGTAAATTCCGCAAGATCCCTCTTGAAGGTTATGGGGTTGCATGATACGTAGATTATGTTGGCCGCCCCGTAGAGGATGACCTTTTTCAAGGCCTTTGGGTGTATGCCGGCCCTGGGGGGATCTAAGACTATGAAATCAGGTGTGTGTTCCACTTCGTCGAGGACATCCGTTACGTCCCCACATATGAATTCGCAGTTTGTGATGCCGTTTACGGAGGCGTTTTCTTTCGCGGAAAGTACGGCTTCTTCCACTATCTCTATCCCGTAAACCTTTGACGCATAGGGGGACAGAATCTGGGAGATGGTTCCCGTGCCGCAATAAAGGTCAAATATTACGGGCTTTTTTCCGGATAGTGTAATCCTTGTATCCGCATACTCCCTCACCTTTGAGTAGAGTTTTTCGGCACCCGGTGTATTGGTTTGGAAAAATGAAAAAGGTCCTATCCTAAACGTTAATCCCAGCACCTTGTCAAAAATATGGTCCCTTCCGTATAAAACCTCTGTCCCCTGGTCTGTCACGGCATCCGCAAGCGAGGCGTTTTTTGTGTGTAATATCCCCTTTATTTCACCGTCCAAGTCAAGCCCCATCAGCCCTTCGTTAAATTCCCGCAGCAAAGGAGCCTCATCCTTATATCCGGGTGCCATCACTATGTCTGCCAAAATTTCTTTGGTGTTTTTCCCCTTCCTTACCAAGAGATGGCGGAGGTATCCTTCATGCCTCATCCTGTGGTAAAAGGGGATGCCGCTTTCCATAAAAAAATCCTGCGCAAAGGATATTATCTTCCCGAAATCAGGGTCAGCTATCCTGCAGTCCGGTACGGGCACTATGTCATAAAAAGAGCCCCTTTTGTGCATCCCCAGGGTGAGCTTTCCGCCTTTTTCCATGTCCCCGAAGGTGTATTCCATCTTGTTCCTGTAGCCTTCAGGGAGTGGGCTTTTTATTATTCCTTCGTACACTTCACTGAAATTTGGTATATGGTCACAAAGGAGCCTTTTTATCTGATCTTCCTTTAGGAGAAGTTGATCCTCGTATGAAAGATTCTGGTAAATGCAGCCCCCGCATTCCCCGAAATGCGGACATGGCGAATCTATCTCATTTGGGGCCTTTTCCAGGATTTCAATCACCCGGCCCTCGAATTTTTTTCTTTTCTTAAGCAAAAAACAACGTACCCTTTGACCGGGTACGCTGTTTCTCACAGTCACTTCATGACCATCCGCACTGATGATTCCCCTGGAGGGAAAATCCACCCGCTCGATGGTACCTTCAATGATCTGTCCTTTTTTCATATTCAGTCCTTCTTTTCTTCCTCGTCGGAATCCTCAAACACATCGTCTTCGAAATCATCATCGAAGTCATCGTCAAAGTCATCGAAATCATCGAAATAATCCGGCTCGAAATAGCGGTAAACCATATATGCAATGCCCGCTACCGCGCACACCAGGCCCACTATCACAAGCGCCCACTTGATGATGCTCTTTTTCTTCTTCTCTTCCTTGCGCTCCAACAGTTCAGAGAGCTTGGCTGCATCGAGAAGATCCTCCAGCTTCTTGTTTACATTCATATAATGCCTCCTTTTCGGCGGTATAGTCCACCACTTACTGTCATACATTATAACATACTTTTATCCATATGTACACCTTTATTCATAGTTTTTTTAGCTTGGCAAAACCCGCAAAGAGCTTCCTTTGCCCCACGCCGTCGAAATCCACCGTGACCTCAAGGTCGCGCCCGGCATCCCGTATCGTAAGCACCTTTCCCTCACCGAATTTCACATGGGAGACCCTGTCGCCCTCCCCGTATCCCAGCTCGGAAAAGTCCATTTTTTTCGGCTTTGAGATGCTGTAGACGCTGGGTGCCTTGGTGGGTCTCTTCCTTGAGCGCTTTAAGTGCTTTGCCACCAGGGTTCCCTTTTTGGAAGCTTCTTCCAGCACATCCTTTAGACCGTAGTCATCGAATCCACCGTATTTTCTGGGTGAAAATCCGTTGATAAGCTCCTCCGGAATCTCCGCCACGAACCTTGAGAGTGCATTTCTCTGCGTCATCCCGTGTACCATCCTGGCAGATGCCGATGATATGGAAAGCCTCTTTCTGGCTCTCGTTATGCCTACATAGCAAAGCCTCCTTTCCTCCTCAAGATCCTTGACATCGTCAGAGTCCACCGCCAGACCGCTGGGAAAGAGCCTCTCTTCCATCCCTACCAGAAAGACATGGTCAAACTCCAGCCCCTTAGCCCCGTGAATGGTCATCAGCGTCACGTAGTGCGCATTTTCCTCAAGCTCATCCACATCGGCTACCAGGGATACCTCCTGGAGGAAGGATGAAAGGTCAGCCCCGCTGCCCTCCTCCTGCTCGTAGTATTTCACCTTGGAAAAAAGCTCGTCTACGTTCTCTATCCTGCCCTTTGCCTCATCTGAGCCTTCTGCCTCAAGCTCTGCCACATATCCGGTATCATCCACTATTTTTTGGAGAAGCTCCGAAATGGATGCCTCATGGGAATATTTTACGAACTCCTCCAACAAATTCGAAAAAGCCTTTACCTTGGCTGCAGTCCTTTTTAAGTCAGGTATTTCATCGGCATGGGCCAGGGCCTCCCTCAGGGACAATCCATGTTCGATCGCATATTCAGAGATCCTGTTTACCGAGATGGGTCCTATCGCCCTGGCAGGGACATTTATTATCCTGCGTAATGAATTGTCATCGGATGTATTGTCCAGTACCCTGAGATATGAAAGAAGGTCCTTTATCTCCTTCCTGGCGTAAAAATTCTGGCCTCCCACCACCTTGTAGGGTATATTGTCTTTTATGAACTGCTCCTCAAAAGCCCTTGACTGCGCATTGGTCCTGTAGAGCACGGCAAAGTCCGACAGCGCATTGCCCTGGCGTATCCTTCTGGATATTTCTATTGCCACGTAGGACGCCTCTTCCCTGGCGTCGGCCACCCTGGAAAACGCTATCTTTTCCCCGGAAGAATTAGATGTCCAGAGGGTCTTTCCTTTTCTGTTTCTGTTGTTTTCGATGACCGCATTGGCAGCGTCCAGTATGGTCTGGGTGGAGCGGTAATTTTCCTCTAGGCGGATGACCTTTGCCCCTGGAAACCTGTCCTCAAATTCCAGGATGTTATTGATATTGGCTCCCCTAAAGCCGTATATGCTCTGGTCATCATCCCCCACCACGCATATGTTTTTGTCCTCATTTACCAAAAGGCTCAAGAGCTCAAACTGCGAGCTGTTTGTATCCTGGTACTCATCCACCATGATGTACTTGAAGCGCTCATGGTATTTTTCGGCTATCTCTTCGCTCTCCTTAAGGAGCAGGCAGGTCTTTAGTATGAGGTCATCGAAGTCCAGGGCGTTATTGATGCGGAGGTCTTTTTCGTACGCCTCAAAGACGTCAGCCACGGTCCGGGTGTGGTAATTGTCTGCCTCATCCTTGTACATGGATGCTGAATATCCGTCATTTTTGGCACGGGATATCGTGGAATACACTGCCTTTTCCCTGAAAACCTTGGTGTCCAAGTCCTTTTCTTTGATGATCCTCCTTACCACTGCCCTGGCATCGTCCGCATCGTAGATCGTGAAATTTCTGTCATAGCCTATGCGGTCTATATCCATACGGAGAATCCTCGCGCACATGGAGTGGAAGGTGGAAATCCACACACCCATGGCATCTTCGCCTATGGTTTCTTTCACCCTCTCCTTCATCTCGTTTGCCGCCTTGTTCGTAAACGTGATGGCCAATATATTCCTGGGATAAATGTGCTCTTTTTGGATGAGGTATTCTATCCTGCAGGTTATCACCCTGGTCTTGCCGGATCCCGCGCCTGCCAAAACCAGCAAAGGCCCATCCACACATTCCACCGCACTTTTCTGCCTGTCGTTAAGATTCATCTTATCACTCCATTTTTTAAATTTATCCCATTTCCCGTATTCGTGTATATCCCGTTTTCAGTGATCATCGCGGTAATATTTTCCGACGGTACCACGTCAAAAGCGGGATTATATATCCCGACCCCCTCAGGAACCATCGGCTTTTCATACCACATAGACCTTATCTCTTCCCCATCCCTTTGCTCTATGACTATATCCTTCCCCGATATGGTGTCCATGTCTATGGTGGATGTGGGGGCGCACACATAAAAAGGCACACCGTAATACCTTGCGGCTATGGACAGGGAAAGGCTTCCTATCTTGTTTGCCGCATCCCCATTCGCCGCCACCCTGTCGCATCCTATGAAAATGGCGTCTATCCTGCCTTCGCTCATGAGGGATGCGGACATGTCGTCGCACAACACGGTGACATCCATCCCTGCCTGCGACAGCTCGAAGGATGTCAGCCTCGCCCCCTGCAAAAGCGGCCTCGTTTCATCACAGTATACATGAAAGCCATATCCTTTTTCATGCCCCAGGTACAGAGGCGAGGTGGCGGTTCCATAGGCGGTGGTGGCCAATGCCCCGGCATTGCAGTGGGTAAGTATCCCCATGCCGGGCTTTAATAGGGACAGCCCGTACTCACCTATCTTTTTGTTGGTGTCAATGTCCTTTTGGTGGATGGTCCTTGCCTCATCGTACAGGGACCTTTCTTCCTCCATGGCCCTTACCATCCTGTTCACCGCCCGGGAGAGATTTACCGCCGTGGGCCTTACATTCGCCATCTCTTTTCCCAATTCCCTGTATTTTTTGAGGCATTCCTTGAAGGAGGGCTCTTTTTCCCGGAGCCTTTCCCCCAGGATGTACATGGCATATCCCGCAAAGACCCCTATGGCGGGAGCCCCCCTTACGGCAAGGGTCGATATGGCATCTTTCATTTCTTCCTTTTGTCTAAGGCGAAGATACCTAACCTCTCCGGGGAGTCTTCTTTGATCCAGGATGATTAGCTCCTTTTCGTCATCAGATAATGTCACTGTCTGCAGCAAGTACGTACCCTCCGTATATTCCGGCGTCATTTCCCAGCTTGGCCAGGGCCATTTTTGCGTCCCTTGAGGCATGAAAGACATTTTTCATAAAAGACTCCCTGGCCTTTTCTATGACTATCTCACCTGCCTGGGAGACTCCCCCTCCTATGACAAAGCCTTCCGGGTCTATAACGTCTGATATTGAAGCCATCATCTTTCCCAGCATATATCCCGCGTAATCTACCACCTCCAGGGCATCCTTCTCTCCCGACTTGGCAGCATCATATATGTCCTTTACCGTAGGGTATTTTTGATCTATGCCTGCCTTTTTCGCAAGCCTCATTACCCCGGTGGCCGAAGCATACTGCTCCGCGCAGCCTTTAAGACCGCAGCCGCACACCTCATCCTCATCGTCATTTACCCTGATGTGGCCTATCTCCCCGGCTCCTCCAAAGGCTCCGTCCACGACCCTGCCGTTTATGACTATGCCGCCTCCTATACCGGTCCCCAGGGTCACCATGCATACCGAGGAATACTGGCTTCCCGCCCCGTAGTGCGCTTCTCCCAGGGCGGCCAGGTTTCCATCGTTTCCCACCACGGTTCTGATCTTGATGCGCTTTTCCATCTCGTCCCTGACATCTACGACTCCCCATCCGAGGTTGATGCACCTGTTTACTATGAACCTGTTAAGGACGGCCCCCGGGACGCCTATCCCCAGACCAAAAACATCGTCTTTGCTGATGTTCTCCTCTTCCATGATCAAAGTAACTATTTCCTCCAGCTGGTCGAAAATATGCATTCCCCCGTCGGATCTGTCCGTGGGCACACTCTTTTTGGAGACCATCCTTCCATTTATGAAACACCCCACCACGAGGTTCGTGCCTCCCACGTCTATCCCGAATCCGTATTGATCCTTGTATACGCCCTGTGTCCCTACCAATCCTACCATGATAATTTTACCTTTTGTGTCGATTGCCCTGCGGCATATGGCTTATAGTAAACAATGCGCCTTCTTTCCCGCATTCATCCGAGTCATCAGAATCCGAAGAACGACAAAATACCCTTAAAGAAATCCGCTATGGCTCCGAAAAACCCGCCGCTATTTCCCGCGGCATCATTCAAGACCTCCCCTACCTGGTCAGCCAGCGACTCGGCCTGGGATGCTATGCTGCCCACATCCAGGTTCAGGCCTGAGAGCTTATCCAAAAGCGACTTTATCTTTGCCACCTGTTCATCGGTAAGCTCCAGATCATATTCAGAGGCCGTGTTCCTTATGGCGTCTTCGAGCTCATCGGAGGATATCTCTCCCGAGGCTATCTTTGACTTCAGATCAGCTATAACTACCTCCAGGGAGGATGCCTCATCCTCCGTGAGGTCTTCTTCTATTTCGCCCGTTGTGACCATCTCGTCTATGGCGCCGTCTATCAAGTCTTCATCTACCTCCTCTCCTTCCATGTCCGAGTAGGCCTTTGCCGCGCCTATAAGAGCCGCCGTCCCCGATATCTCAAAGGGCGCCGCGACTATCACGTCCACATCGTCCACCCCCGCCGTGGCCAGGGCATTCGCGTACATTCCCGAGGTGCAGTAATTGATGTTCTTTGTGGTCACCGTGATCCCGGAGCCCGTGTCGGCATCCTCCACCAGCACGGAGGACAATGCCTTAGAGCCTATCTTTGATGTGGGCAGGTAGTCATCCAAGTACTCATGCTCCTCTTTATTTGAGACATAGTTCACCGTGTAGAGATCCTCGTCAAAATCTTCTATACCCATGAGCTCAAGCACCGCCTGCTTCTGGTCGGCCGTAAGGTCTTCCCCGAATGAAATATATGGTCCGCTGTCCGCAAATACCTCTGACGGCTTCAGCGCAAAGCCCATCACAAGGGATGCGGAAAGCAAGCTTATGGCTATTTTATTAAATCTTCTTTTCATTTTGAAATCTCTCCTTGTATCAGGACTTGTTCTCTATGTCCACCAGCTTCTCAGCACCGTATTTTTTCCTGAGAAGGGGTTTTTCTATTTTTCCCGTGGGATTCCTGGGGACATCGGCAAAGATGATCTTTCTTGGCCTCTTGTAGCGGGGAAGCCCCAGCAGGAAATCATTTACCTCATCCTCCGTAAGCTCCTCCCCATCCTTCACGGAAATAATGGCTCCCGCTATCTCCCCCAGCCTCTTGTCGGGAAGGCCTATCACCGCCACGTCCTTTATCCTGTCATGTTTTCTCAGGTAATCTTCTATCTGCACGGGATAGAGGTTCTCCCCACCCGAGACTATGACATCCTTCTTCCTGTCCACCAGGAAAATGAAGCCGTCCTCATCCTCCTTGGCCACGTCCCCTGTATAAAGCCACCCGTCCTTTATGACCTCTGCCGTGGCCTCGGGGTTTTTGTAGTATTGCGTCATGACCCCGGGACCCTTTACGCACAGCTCCCCGGGTACGCCCCTTGTTACATTTTTTCCGTCTTCTCCCACTATCTTTACTTCCCATCCATATCCCGGCACGCCTATCGCACCTACCTTGGAAATATTATCCACTCCCAAGTGCACGCAGCCCGGTCCTATAGATTCGGAAAGACCGTAGTTTGTATCATACTGATGGTTAGGGAAATGCTCCTTCCACCTTCTTATCAATGATGGCGGCACGGGCTGCGCCCCTATGTGCATGAGCCTCCACTGCGATAGTGAAAGTGAGCTTATGTCCACATCCCCCCTGTCTATGGCATCCAAAATGTCCTGGGCCCAGGGGACCAGGAGCCATACTATGGTGCATCTTTCGTTGGATACGGCCTCCAGGATGTATTTTGGCTTGGTGCCGGTCAGCAATACGGCCTTGGATCCCGATATGAGGCTCCCAAACCAGTGCATCTTTGCCCCGGTGTGGTACAGCGGCGGGATGCAGAGAAATACATCGTCCTTCGTGGTCCCGTGATGGTTTTGCTCGACCTTTGCGCTGTGGGAGAGGCTCCTGTGTTTGTGGAGGATGGCCTTGGGGAACCCCGTCGTCCCCGATGAAAAATAAATAGCTGCGAAATCATCCTCCGAAAGCTCCACGTCAGGCGCCGTTGACGGGCAGTCAGCTACCAGCTCCCTGTAATTTTCCGCAAACGTGGGAGTGGTCTCACCCACGAAGATCAAAAGCCTCTTGTTGCACAGCTTGTCCGCGTTTACCTCGATGCGGCCTATAAATTCAGGTCCAAACACCAAAACGTCTATATCCGCGAGGTCTACGCAGTATGAGATCTCTTCCGCAGAATAGCGGTAATTAAGCGGCACCGCTATGGCTCCTGATTTTAATATGCCAAAGTATATGGGAAGCCACTCCAGACAGTTCATCATGAGGATCCCGACCTTGTCTTGTCTTTCCACTCCCCTCGAAAGAAGTAGGTTCGCGAAACGGTTTGACTTTTCATCAAATACGCTCCATGTGATCTCCCTTCTGTAGGGCTCTTTCGAGGTTGGCTGAATCAGGGAATAGTCCTTCCATGATATGCGCCTTTTGTCTTCCTGCTCGGGATTCAGCTCCACCAGGGCTACAGAATCCCCTCTCTCTTTGGCATTTTTTTCCAATAGCTTCGTAATAGGCATCGTTATCTTAGTCCCTTTGTGACCGCTCCAAACAGCCACATCCCTTCTTTAATGATATTTTTCTTATTTCACGCTTATCGAAATGGTCTTTGATGTTTTTTTGTATGTCCCGGATTTTGCCACCGTGACCTTGAATTTATACGTCCCCTTTGCCGCCTTTTTTTTGAATGTGAGTTTCTTCGACCCGATCTTCACATAGGATGTCTTTTTGGCCTTTTTGTTTTTAGCCGTTATCGTCATCTTTCCGCTGCTTGTGCTTTTTATCTTTATGACGGTCTTCTTGCCGTATTTTACCTTCTTGGCGGAAGGCGTAATCGCGGCTTTTTTAAGGGTTACCTTCGTATCCGCCGCATCATCCGGGGAGGTTTCATCTTCCGATGTGGCATCCTGGGAGGTGTCCTCACCGTAGGCTTCCTCATTCCCAAAGCCCAGCTCATACGTCCCAAATCCCAGGTACTGCACAAGGAGCGTATTGTTCCACTCCAGGTTCGTCTGTGTGGCAAGGTTTGCGATGTTCTGGGATATTTCCGTGTCATAGGCGGCATCGCCCATGTTAAAGGAAAGCACCGATGCGTCAGTATACTGAGGGACGGAAAAATCCACATATCCCCCAAAAGCGCCCAGGCCGTCTTTTCCGGTAAATGAATACTGGGCCTGCGCCACTGATGGGTCTTTCTCATTCATGATGACAATGGAGCATTCACTGTCCCCGTCCGAATATGTGGAATTAAGCACGAACTGGATCTGGCTCTCACTTGGTAAATAGATAATGCCATACACAAAGCGGGCATCTAAGCCTTCGCTGTCTGATACCGCATCAGATTCCGTATCAGATACTGTGCCTGATATTGTGCCTGATAATTCATATACATCCGTAAGCCGGTAATTTCCATCGTCACCGGGAGATATGTTTTCCAGGAAAAATTCCTTGAGTATACCGATGTATTCCTGGGGAGAGAGGCTTTGGGGATCTGTGCCTGAGGGATTATTTCCTGTTTCTTCAGTGCTTCCTTCGTCAGATATCTCTCCTGTTTCTCCCCGGTATTCGGACGTCGAGACATTGCTGTCTTTCATCTGGTCGCACACCGCGATAGCCCTGATATTGGAAACCTCAGAATCAGGCACATCAAAGCTTTCCGTGTAATGGAAAGACTTCGTGCGGGATGATGAGGGGTCTGTTCCGTCCAGGGTATAATAAATACCCGCGCCTTCATTGTATGCCGTAAGCTCCACGGTGGATGTCCCGCCGTCCGTAGATACGGTAAACCCGGGAGCCTTTGCCTTTGCCGTGATGGGGGCAAGCTCTCCTGCGGTCCTTCGGGTAGATCCCGAATCCAATGTGCAGGGAGCAAGGTAACCCTCCCAGGAAACGTTTGATATATCGGTTTCTTCCTGATGGTATGAGATCCCATCCAGTCTGTCCATCTGGTCTATTTTTTCATCGGACCTAAGGAAATATTCCCAGTCGACATTTACTTCGGAATAATCCTCCCCGTCCTGGTGGTCTCCTTCGGGATCGCACCACGTGACATCCAGCACATACCAGCAGTCCCCCACCCGGACCTTGTTCCACTGGTGGTCGAGTGAGGTAACAGAATACGCGTCCACACCGAATCCATTGAGCAATAGCTCTGCAGACTGGGCGTAGCCCGCACACACGCATGAGCCGTTAATAATGCCTCCGTACGCACTCTGGGTAAGGTGCTGTTCATCGTAGGCATATACCTCTTCATCATCCTGCGTGTTCTTAAGCTCCTGAAAATCATTATCATATTTTATGGAGGCACACAGATACTCTGTCACGTATTTGGTGATGGAGTAATCATCCCCCGTATCCCCCTCATAGCCTGCCTTTATCTCAGATACCTTTGAAAAGAGGCTATCTGCCGCCTCCTTCCTCTTGTCACCCTTTACGAAGGGCTCATACACGCAGGGTACCACATACACATCGCTTCCCAAATAGCCTAGCCTCACCTTCGTGCTCAGGAAAAAATACTGGGGATTTGAGTACATGAATTTCCTGTACGCGTCATATATCACATAAACATCCTCCGATGAGCCGTCCGTTACGGTATATCCCTCTACGGTCACCGTGCTCATGAAGTAACAATCATTTTCCGCATCATATGAAGCATCCGCGGTACCTTCCATGAAGGCGCTGCAGGATGCTTCCAACGCATCCCACAAGGCCTTTTCCCTGGAGGGAAGGAGGTTGTAGATATAGTTTGATGAATAGATGTCATAGTCGCTGTTATATCTGGCGGATGCCTTAGGTGTCATTCCCGTGGGACCGATCTCTCCCAGGAATATTAAATCACCATGTAATACTCCTCCCGCTCCTGCCCCGTTTTGACCTGAGACGGTTCCCCCGGCCGCAACCACATCAGTCTTGGGAAAAGCCCCACAAAGCGTAGGGGACGAAATGGCGAGGGCTGCCGA
>CAJOPH010000024.1 GCA_905236805.1 uncultured Eubacterium sp.
GAAAAATATAATGCAAATATAAGATATCTCTCCAATAGGAAAGAGGTAAAGGACCACGGGGATACGGGGATCCTTTTGGGGGGACCTGTGGAAGACAAGGACAGGATAGTCATCATAGAGGATGTTACCACGGCGGGCACCTCCAGAGATGAGACCATGCCCATCCTAAGGGCGCAGGGCGATGTGGATGTCCTGGGTCTTGTGGTGTCGGTGGACAGGATGGAAAAGGGATCATCCGGGATCTTCCCCGCCCTCATGGAAATAGGGAACAAATACCAAATGAAGACGGTGGCCATTGCCGGGATGACGGACGTAGTCAAGACATTATACAACAGGCCGCACAATGGCAGCGTTGTAATAGATGACGCCTTAATGGACAAGATTCACGCTTATTATGACGAATACGGCGCATCCATAGGCGGGGATGATTATACATGAGGGTGACGGGAGTATCAGACGAATTCAAATTCACCGACAGGCACAGGTCAAAGTCCGGGATAGCGGCGTTCATCCTGGGGGTTTTGTGTCTTTTGGGATTTCCTGCCCTGATCTTTGTCTCGGTTTCGGTGAAGGAAAATTCCCCCCTGTGGGTGGGGGCCTTGGGGATAGTGGCCGCCCTCGTGGGGGTAAACGGGGTGATATTGGCGTTTTTCGGGCTGAGGCATAAAGATACCTACAAGGGTTTTCCCGTGCTGGGGATGTTAGTATCCCTCCTGGGGCTTTGCCTGTGGGCCGGTGTGTACATGCTGGGACAGTAAGGGGTGTATTATGTGTGATGTATCTATAGTGATGGGGTCTGATTCGGACCTTAAGGTAATGTCAAAGGCGGCAGATACCCTGGATGAGCTGGGGATTTCCCATGAGATGAGGATCATTTCCGCCCACAGGGAGACTGATCTGTTTTTTGAATACGCGAAAGGGCTAAAGAACAGGGGGATAAAGGTGGTGATAGCGGGAGCCGGCATGGCCGCCCACCTTCCCGGGATGTGCGCCGCGATAACGCCCATCCCCGTGATAGGGGTGCCCCTTGACGGCTCCCCGCTTAACGGGAAGGACGCCCTGTACGCCATACTCCAGATGCCCCCGGGGGTGCCCTGCGCCACGGTGGCCATAAACGGCTCTGTCAATGCAGCCATTCTTGCGGCAAAGATCCTGGCTGCATCAGATTCTGCCATATACGAAAAATTGGAGCAATATTCAGACAATTCAAAAAACAAGGTGATGGCAAAGGACAGGAAATTGCAGGAGATAGGATACAAGGCTTATATTGGACAATGATGCCGGAGAATCATGCCGGAGAATCATGACAGAGAATGATGACGGAGATTAAAGATCATGGATTATAAAGACGCGGGCGTGGATGTGGAGGCCGGCTACAGGTCGACGGAGCTGATAAAGGAGCTGGTAAAAAAGACACACAGGGAGGGCGTCCTGGGAGGATTGGGCGGCTTTTCGGGTGCCTTTTCACTAAAGAAATACCTTGACATGGAAGAGCCTGTGCTTCTGTCAGGCACGGACGGGGTAGGGACCAAATTAAAACTGGCCTTTATCCTTGACAGGCATGACACCGTGGGGATAGACTGCGTGGCCATGTGCGTAAACGATATCATCTGCGCGGGGGGAGAGCCCTTGTTTTTCCTGGATTACATAGCCTGCGGAAAAAACCGTCCCGAAAGGATAGCGAAGATAGTGGAGGGAGTGGCTAAGGGATGCAGCCTCTCGGGGGCCTGCCTCATAGGCGGGGAGACCGCCGAGATGCCGGGCTTTTATGATGAAGACGAATATGACCTGGCGGGCTGTGCGGCAGGGATCTGTGACAGGAAGGACATGATAGATACGGCAGCCGTCACGGAGGGGGATGTCCTGATAGGGCTTTCTTCCACGGGGGTCCACAGCAACGGCTTTTCCCTGGTGAGAAAGGTCTTCCCCATGGAGAAAAAGGCACTGTCCAAACGATATGACGAATTGGGATGCTCCTTAGGTGAAGCCCTTTTAGAGCCCACCCGTATCTATGTGAAGGCGGTTATGGAATTAAAAAAGTCCGTAAACATCCATGGGATCTCCCATATCACGGGGGGAGGATTTTACGAAAACATCCCAAGGATGCTGCCCGATGGAAAAAGAGCCTATCTCAGGAAGGATTCGTATGACATACCTCCGATTTTTGATATTCTGCGGATGGAAGGGAATCTTTCGGAAGATACCCTCTACAATACCTTCAACATGGGTCTGGGAATGGTGATGGCGGTATCTTCGGAAGACGCGGACAAGGCCGTGTCAATATTAAATGATAACGGGTACAGATCCGTGATAGTGGGCGAAATCAAAAATGGCGACAAGGGGATCGAATTATGCTGAAGGTAGTGGTCTTGGTCTCGGGAGGAGGAACGAACCTTAAGGCTCTGATGGACGCGATAGACGACGGATCCGTAAAAAACGCGCGGATAGTAAAGGTGATAAGCAACAACCCAAACGCCTACGCGCTTGAGAGGGCAAAAGACCGGGGGATAGAGACCCGGGTGATATCCCCGAAGGATTTCGAAAGCCGCGGCGAATTTAATAATGCCCTCCTAAATGAGCTAAAGGATATAGCCCCTGACCTCATAGTCCTTGCGGGATTCATGGTGGTCATCCCCAAGGAGATAGTCAGGGAATTTCCCATGAAGATCATAAATATCCACCCGTCCCTCATACCGTCTTTCTGCGGAAAGGGGTATTACGGGCTCAAGGTACACGAGGCCGCCCTTGAAAGGGGCGTAAAGGTCACGGGCGCCACCGTGCACTACGTCGACGAGGGGACGGACACGGGACCCATCATCCTGCAAAAGGCCGTGGAGGTAAGAGCGGGCGATACCCCACAGGTGCTGCAAAGGAGGGTCATGGAGGAGGCCGAGTGGAAGATACTGCCCCTGGCGGTAAACATGATAGCGGGGGGCGAACTTTGACATTAGGGTGACCTTGCGGAAAAAGACTCGAACACGTGATAAATATATAAGGAGCAAGATAAAAGGAGCTGGATAATGAAGGTACTGGTTATTGGCGGGGGAGGAAGGGAGCACGCTATCTGCGATGCCATTTCAAGGTCCCCTAAGGTGGAAGGGATATTCTGCGCGCCCGGGAATGCGGGCATTTCCGAGATCGCCGAGTGCGTTCCCATAGGCGCCATGGAGTTTGAAAGGCTTGCGGACTTTGCGGCCGAAAAAAACATAGACCTTACGGTAGTGGGGATGGATGATCCCCTGGTAGGGGGAATAGTGGATGTCTTTGAGGAAAGGGGCCTTAGGGTCTTTGGTCCCAATAAAAAGGCCGCCGTCATAGAGGGCTCCAAGGCCTATTCCAAGGAGCTTATGAAAAAATACGGGATTCCCACCGCCGGCTATGAGACCTTTGACGACTATGAAAAGGCCGTGGAATATTTAAAAACGGCGGACTATCCCACGGTATTGAAGGCCGACGGGCTGGCCCTGGGGAAGGGCGTCCTTATCTGCAACGATGAAGAGGAGGCCATAGCCGGCGCAAAGACCATCATGGTGGACAAAAAATTCGGCGACTCCGGAAACAAGATGGTGATAGAGGAGTTTCTTACCGGGCATGAGGTCTCCGTACTTTCCTTCGTGGACGGCAGGGACATAAAGATCATGGCCTCGGCCCAGGACCACAAGAGGATAGGGGACGGGGATGAGGGACCTAATACCGGAGGGATGGGAACATTTTCCCCTACCCCCTACTTTGACAAGGAGGCAGAGCTTTTCTGCGTGGAAAAGATTTTTAAGCCTACCGTGGATGCGCTAAGGGCCGAAGGTCGTCCCTTTAAGGGCATTATCTTCTTTGGCCTTATGATGAGCCCGAAAGGCCCGAAGGTCCTCGAATACAACGCCAGGTTCGGTGACCCTGAAGCACAGGTGGTGCTCCCCAGGATGAAAAACGACATCGTGGAGGTCATGGAGGCCTGTATCGACGGGAGATTGCGCGAAATTGACCTCGAATTTGAAAAAGACCCTTGCGTCTGTGTGGTCTTGGCATCCGGAGGGTATCCCTCATCCTACGAAAAGGGAAAGCTCATAACGGGCCTTGAAAGCTTTGAGGGAAAAGACGACTACAGGTGTTACCATGCGGGAACAAGGCTTGACGATGAAGGCAATGTGGTAACAAACGGAGGCAGGGTCTTGGGGATCACTGCCAAGGGAAAGACCCTTAAGGAGGCAAAGGAAAAGGCCTATGAGGCCACTCAATGGGTGGACTTTGAAGGAAAGTACATGCGGCACGATATAGCCGACAAGGGGATAGACGTAAAAATAGAAAAAGGTGATGAATACGCATGAAAGATCCCGGCGTAAGCAAGGCTTACGCCGGGATCTTTCATGCGTATTTAAGGATATATCCCTATAGCTTTACCAATGAGGGCTTTCTCTTGTCAAAGACCGCATAGTGCGTAAAGCCGATGCCCTTTAGGATCTTCCTTGCGGATTCGAGCTCGTACCCCACGAATTTGGTATCATGGGCGTCAGAGCCTATAGTCACGATCTTTCCGCCCAGGACCTTGTACCTCTGGAGGATGTAGGGGTGGGGTAGGGTCATGCTCATGGTCTTAAGGCCTGAGGTGTTAATCTCTATACCTATGTTCTTTGATATAAGAAACTTTAATATCTTGTCGATTATGATCTTGTGTTTCTTGGGGTTATATTTCTTATCCTTCTTCGGGGCATACCTTACGATGTAGTCCATGTGCCCCAGGGAGTCAAAGAGCGGGAATTTGGTTATGTTCCTGTATATCGTTTCGAAATAATCCTGAAAGACCTGGTCTTCCTTCTTCCCTATGAACACGTGGTCTGAGAAGGGGTCTTTGCCATAGAGCACATGCACCGACCCCAGCACAAAGTCAAACTGGTAGTTCTTTAGAACCTTAAGGTTCTTTTCGGCGGTCTCGAGCTGCAAGCCCAGCTCTACGCCGGTGCGTATGTGGAGGGCCCCCTCGTACCTTCGACGTACGTTTTCGGTCTCTATCAGGTACCTGTTAAAATCAAGCAAAAAAGCGGGCTCTCCCTCCTTCACCGGAAAGTCTATGTCGTGGTGGTCGGTAAAGGTAATCCCCATAAGGTTCTTCTGGATGGCCTCACGCGCCATCTCATCCATGGCGGTGGTGGAGTCTCCCGAAAATTTTGAGTGGATGTGCTGATCCCAAATGCCTGTCATAATAATCAAGCCCCCTTCCTGATAAACTTTATACCTTAGGAACTATAGAACAATAAAATGCACAACTTAGTATTCTACAGTTCCTTATTTATTATAATGCATAAGATGGTAAAATTCAATATTTCACTTCAATATTTTAGTTCAATATTTTAATTGAATTTTATCATGAAAAGTGTTACAATAAATATTCATGGAACTATTATCTCGTACATGAATTCTAGGAGGATTAGATAATGGCAGTAAAGGTAGCGATAAACGGATTCGGGCGCATCGGGAGGCTGGCTTTCCGTCAGATGTTTGGGGCGGACGGCTATGAGATCGTGGCGATAAATGACCTGACCAGTCCAAAGATGCTGGCCCACCTTCTGAAATATGATTCAGCGCAGGGGCCTTACGAATTAAAGGACAAGGTTTCCTTCGGTGAAGATTCCATCACCGTGGATGGAAAGACCATCAGGATCTATGCCGAAAACGACGCGGCAGCCCTTCCCTGGAAGGATCTGGACGTGGACGTGGTCCTGGAGTGCACGGGCTTTTATACCTCCAAGGAAAAGTCCCAAAAGCACATAGACGCCGGCGCCAAGAAGGTAGTGATCTCTGCCCCCGCAGGCAAAGACCTTCCCACCATCGTATACAATGTAAACCACAAGACCCTGAAGGCAGATGACAATATTATTTCAGCCGCATCGTGCACCACGAACTGCCTGGCGCCCATGGCAGATGCCTTGAACAAATTCGCGCCCATCCAGTCCGGCATCATGTGCACCATTCATGCATATACCGGAGACCAGAACACGCTGGACGGTCCCCACAGGAAGGAAGACCAGAGGAGGGCTAGGGCCGCTGCCATAAACATCGTTCCGAACACCACGGGGGCGGCAAAGGCCATAGGCCTTGTCATTCCTGAGCTGGACGGAAAGCTCATAGGTGCGGCACAGAGGGTTCCCGTTCCCACGGGCTCTACCACCATACTTACCGCCGTGGTAAAGGGCAAGGATATCACGCCGGATGCAATAAACGCCCACATGAAGAGCGCGTCCAATGAGTCTTTTGGCTACAATGAAGACATGATCGTATCATCCGACGTCATAGGCATGACCTATGGATCGCTCTTTGATTCCACGCAGACCCTGGTATCAAAGATATCCGATGACCTCTATGAGGTGCAGGTGGTTTCATGGTATGACAATGAAAACAGCTACACATCGCAGATGGTAAGGACCATCAAATACATAAACACGCTTTAATATACTGATTGATGGCAGGGGAGGCACCGGTTTCACCTGTCCGGTTTGAGAGGTTTGATATATGCTGAACAAGGTTACGATAGATGACATTGACGTAAAGGGAAAAAAGGTTCTTCTGCGGTGTGATTTCAACGTGCCGCTAAAGGACGGCAATATTACGGATGAAAACAGGCTCATCGCTGCCCTTCCCACCATAAAGAAGCTAAACGGTGACGGCGCGAGGCTCATCCTTTGCTCCCACCTGGGAAAGCCCAAGGGCGAGCCGAAGCCTGAGCTGTCCCTTGCCCCCGTGGCAAAGAGGCTTTCTGAATTATTAAATAAAGACATTATTTTTGTCCCGGATGACAATGTGGTATCTGACTCCGTAAGGGGGAAGGTCGATTCCCTTAATGACGGGGATATCCTTCTCCTCGAAAACACCAGGTACAGGGCGGAAGAGACCAAGAACGGCGAGGCTTTTTCCAAAGACCTTGCTTCCTTGTGCGAAATATATGTAAATGACGCCTTCGGTACGGCCCACAGGGCGCACTGCTCCACCGTGGGAGTAGCGTCCTTTGTGGATGTTGCGGCCGTGGGGTATCTCATGCAAAAGGAGATAGATTTCTTAGGGAACGCGGTAGATGACCCCAAGAGGCCTTTCGTTGCCATCCTGGGAGGCGCCAAGGTGGCGGACAAATTAAACGTCATCTCGAATCTCCTTACGAAATGCGACACCCTCATCATAGGCGGAGGCATGGCCTATACCTTCCTTAAGGCCAAGGGCTATGAAGTGGGCTCTTCTTTGGTGGATGATACCAAGACGGATTACTGCAGGCAGATGCTTGACAAGGCAAATGAGCTGGGAAAGAATATCCTTCTTCCCACGGATACCGTGGTAGCCTCCGCCTTCCCCGACCCGATAGACGCGAAGATAGATGTAGAGACTGTATCCGTGGAGAGTATTCCTTCCGACAAGATGGGACTGGATATCGGAGAAGAGACTCAGAAATCTTATGCCGAGGCTGTGAAAAACGCCAGGACCGTTGTGTGGAACGGGCCCATGGGCGTCTTTGAAAATGAGATACTGGCGAAGGGGACCGTGGCAGTGGCCAAGGCATTGTCTGAGACAGACGCCACCACCATCATAGGCGGAGGAGATTCCGCGGCGGCGGTAAATCAGCTGGGATACGCTGACAAGATGACGCATATTTCCACGGGCGGCGGAGCGTCATTAGAGTTCCTGGAAGGGAAAGAGCTTCCGGGAGTAGCAGTCATCAAGGATAAATGATATATTAAACGAACTTTTAATAAGAGGCCTTCGATAAAGGAGGCCTTGATAAAGGAGGTTTTAACATGTCCCGAAAGATCGTGGCAGCGGGAAACTGGAAGATGAACAAGGATCCCTTTGAGGCCATTTCCTTCCTGAAGGAGATGGGACCTCTGGTAAAGGGCAAGGATGAAGATGTGGACGTTATTTTCTGCGTGCCCTTCATAGACATCCTCCCTGCCATAGACTCCGTGAAGGGAACGAACATAAAGATCGGTGCCCAGAACATGTACTTTGAGGAAAACGGGGCCTATACGGGGGAGGTATCCCCGGGGATGTTGAAGAGCGCGGGCGTAACCCACGTGATCATAGGCCACTCCGAGAGGAGGGAGTATTTCTCGGAGAGCGATATCACGGTAAACAAAAAAGTAAAAAAGGCCATAGAGCACAAGCTTACCCCCATCATCTGCTGCGGGGAGACCCTGGAGCAAAGGGAGCAGGGGATCACCATTGACTTTATCCGCCAGCAGATAAAGATAGCCTTCCTCGAGGTTTCAAAGGATGATGCCAAGGACACCATAATAGCCTATGAGCCCATCTGGGCAATAGGCACGGGAAAGACGGCTACCACCGAACAGGCCGAAGAAGTGTGCGGTGCCATCAGAAAGACCATAGAAGAGCTCTATGATACGGATACGGCGCAAGCCATACGCATCCTCTATGGGGGCTCCTGCAACGAAAAGAACGCGAAGGAGCTTTTTGCGCAGGAGGACATAGACGGCGGCCTCGTGGGAGGAGCTTCCCTGAAAAAGGAGTTTGCGCAGATAGTAGAGGCCGGGCAGTGATCGGATCATTAGGCCGGGAAGCGCTCAGATTAGATAAAGGAATGATATGAAAACTACCGTTTTGTTGATATTGGATGGTTTGGGGCTTCGGGATGACGAAGCTTTCAACGCTTTCAAACAGGCAAGGACCCCGAATCTCGATGCCCTGATGGAAGAGTGCCCCTGGGAGAAGGGGTATGCCTCGGGCCTTTCCGTAGGCCTTCCCGACGGGCAGATGGGCAATTCCGAGGTGGGCCACATGAATATGGGCGCGGGCAGGATAGTATACCAGGATCTCACCCGTATCACCAAGGAGATAGAGGATGGGACTTTCTTCGAAAATCCCGTCCTTTCCTCCGCGATGGACGATGCCAAAAACAAAAACGCATCCCTCCACCTCATGGGCCTTCTTTCGGACGGGGGAGTCCACAGCCACAATACCCACCTGTATGCCTTGATAGACATGGCAAAAAGGAGGGGGCTTGAGAAGATCTACATACATTGTTTCCTGGACGGGAGGGATACGCCTCCCACATCGGGAAAGGGCTATGTGGAGGAATTGGAAAAAGAAATAAAAAGGCTTGGCGCCGGAAAGATAGCCACCGTCTCAGGCAGATATTACGCCATGGACAGGGACAACAGGTGGGACAGGGTTCAAAAAGCCTACGATGCCCTGACAAAGGGAGAGGGCGTAAGGAAGGAAGACGCGGCAAGGGGCATACAGGATTCCTACGATGAAGGGGTAAACGACGAGTTCGTGGTGCCCATGGTGATCACGGAAAATGACACCCCCATCGCCACCGTCAAAAATGACGACTCCGTTATCTTCTTCAATTTCCGCCCCGACAGGGCAAGGCAATTAACGAGGGCTTTTTGCGCGGATGAATTTGACGGGTTTGACAGAGGGGTGAGGATAGGGACGCATTACGTATGCTTTACCCCCTATGACGTCACCATCCCGAACAATGAAATAGCCTTCAGGAAGGTAGAGCTCAAAAACACCCTGGGCGAATACCTTAGTACCCTTGGGAAAAAGCAGCTTCGCCTGGCGGAGACGGAAAAATACGCCCACGTGACATTTTTCTTTAACGGGGGAGTAGAAGAGCCCAATGAGGGAGAGGACAGGATCTTGGTAAATTCCCCGAAGGTTGCCACCTACGACCTTCAGCCCTCCATGAGCGCGCCCGAGGTGGGAGACAGACTGGTTGAGGCCATAGATTCGGGTAAATACGACCTCATCATCACCAATTTCGCGAATCCCGACATGGTGGGACATACCGGGATATTGGAGGCTGCCATAGAGGCGGTCGAAACGGTCGATACACAGGTCGGAAAGGCGGTAGGGGCCTTGAAGAAAAACGGTGGCTCCATGTTTTTGTGTGCAGACCATGGGAACTGCGAACAGATGTTCGACTACGAAACCGGCCTTCCGCACACGGCCCACACCACGAACCCCGTTCCCTTTATACTGATAAACCATGACAAAGGAAAGAAATTAAAAAAAGACGGAAGGCTTTGCGACATAGCGCCCACCCTTCTCGAAATGATGGGCCTTGAAAAGCCCGGGGAGATGACGGGCATAAGTCTTTTGGAGGATGAATGATGCAGGAATATACGCCCGTCTCATCGGGCAAGGTCAGGGAGATTTACGACATAGGGGACGATAATCTGATCCTTTATACCACGGACAGGATATCTGCCTTTGACGTCATATTAAAGAGCGATATCCCCGAAAAGGGAAAGGTCCTAAACGGCCTTAGCTCCTTTTGGTTTGATTTTCTTGAGAATAAGGTAAAGAGCCATATCATATCCACGGACACAAAGGACATGCCGGAATTTTTTTCCTCCGAAAGGTTCGAAGGAAGGGTCATGCTCGTCAAAAAGCTTAAGATGATCCCCGTTGAGTGCATAGTAAGGGGATACCTCACGGGCTCGGGGCTAAAGGGTTACCAAAAGGACGGCACGGTCTGCGGGATAAAGTTAAAAGACGGCCTAACAGAAGCCTCGAAGATAGACCCTCCCATATACACCCCCTCCACCAAGGAGGATATAGGTGGGCACGATGAAAATATATCCTTTGAGAGGTCCATCGACGTCATAGAAGGTGCTTTCTCCGGAAAGGGAGAAGAATACGCGAAAAAGATAAAAGACCTTTCCGTGGATATTTATTCCGAATGCGCGGGCTATGCCCTGGAAAAGGGGATCATCATAGCCGATACCAAATTTGAATTCGGCATAGACGGGGATGGAGAGGTGGTGCTGGCAGATGAGGTCCTTACGCCAGATTCTTCGAGGTTTTGGCCAAAGGATGAATACAGGGAGGGCATCACCCAGAATTCCTTCGACAAGCAATACGTAAGGAATTACCTAAAAGCCCATGAAGGATCAGAGGACCTTCCCCTTCCCCGGGACGTGGTGGAAAAGACCAGGAGTAAATACAAGGAAGCCTACAGGCTGCTTACCGGAAAAGAAATATAAAAAAATGATGGACGATTATTTATCTGAGGAATGCGGAGTCTTTGGGATTTATGACCTCTCGGGCAAGGATGTGGCCTATTCCATATACTATGGGCTCTTTGCCCTGCAGCACAGGGGGCAGGAGTCCTGTGGGATAGCGGTTTCCGATACCATGGGGAAGAAGGGCGATATCTCATCATTTAAGGGGATGGGGCTGGTCAATGAGGTCTTTGACGAGGAGGCCCTGGATTCACTGAAAGGCGATATCGGCGTAGGACACTGCAGGTATTCTACGGCCGGTGAATCCACCCGCGAAAACGCCCAGCCCCTGGTGCTTAATTACATAAAGGGTACCCTTGCGCTGGCCCACAATGGAAACCTGATAAATACGCCCTTCCTCAGGAATAAGCTTGCGGAGACGGGGGCTATCTTCCAAACGACCATAGATACGGAGGTCATAGCCTACCTGGTGGCCAGGGAGAGGGTAAACACCTCTTCCGTTGAGGAGGCCGTGGCGGGCGCCATGAGGAAGATACGGGGGGCGTACTCCATAGTCATATCCTCCCCAAGGAAGCTCATAGGGGCCAGGGATCCCCATGGCTTTAAGCCCCTGTGCATAGGCAGGCGTGATGACGCCTATATCCTCACCTCCGAGTCATGCGCCCTTGATACCATTGGCGCGGAATTCATAAGGGACGTGCGTCCGGGCGAGATAGTGGCGATCACCCCTGAGGGGATAAGGTCCGATACGTCCATGTGCATCCCTGAAGAAGAAACCTCCAGGTGTGTTTTTGAGTATATCTATTTCGCGAGGGCCGACTCTGCCTTTGACGGGGTGGGGGTCTTAGATACCAGGCTGAGGGCGGGGAGGTTTCTCTATGAGGACTCTCCCGTGGACGCAGATCTCGTGGTGGGGGTTCCCGAGTCGGGGAACGCCGCGGCCTTAGGGTACTCTATGGCATCGGGGATCAGGTACGGAACGGCCTTTGTCAAGAATACCTACGTGGGAAGGACCTTCATAAAGCCCGGCCAGGGCTCCAGGGAGTCCTCCGTGAGGGTAAAGCTCAATGTCCTAAAGAAGTCCGTCGAGGGCAAGAGGATCATCATGATAGATGACTCCATAGTCCGGGGAACCACATCAGACCAGATAGTATCCATGCTGAGGGCGGCGGGAGCCAAAGAGGTGCACATGAGGGTGGCTTCCCCTCCGTTTCGCCACCCATGCTATTTTGGCATAGACGTGCCCGTGGAGGAGCAGCTGATAGCCCATGGCCGTGAAACGGAAGAGATAAGAAAGATGATAGGGGCCGATTCCCTGGCATACCTAAGCGTGGAAAGGCTTCCCGAAATGGTGAGGGGGCTTAAGATCTGCACGGGATGCTTTACGGGAAGATACCCCATGGAACCTCCCACGGAGGATATCCGGGGAGAGTATGAGAAATGAGTTTCAAAGTCTCCGGCGCAGGTACACCGGGGGCGTACCTGCAAAAACAAATGAAAGGTATGGTGAAATAGCACATGGGCAGAATGCTGGTGGGAGCCTTGAAGCCGGGCATGGTCACGGAGGCCGATGTATATGATGATGACAATAACCTCCTGGTGCCCAGACGTACTGCGCTGACGGACAAGCTGATCTCCAGGCTCAAATATTACGAAGTAGACGTCATAGATGTTTTGGGCGAGGGAGCCTTTGTAAAGGCCCCTGTCATAGATGACGAGACCTACAAAAAAAATTCATATTTTGGGAATTTCAGGAAGACAAAGGAATTTGTGGAATACAAGGCAAGGTTCGATGAGAGCGCGAGCGAGCTGAAGGGCCAGATCAATTCCATCATAGAGGAAAACGCCCCCATAGACACGGACGAGATGCTCCATATGGTGGGAAACCTTTTGGATATGGCGGAGGATAAGCACTCTGTCTATGACATGCTGCATGCCATGAGGGATTACGATGATGAGAGCTTTGCCCATATGATAAATGTATCCCTGATCTGCACCGTCTTTGCCAGGTGGATGAAGATGGGTCCCGAGGACACGGAGCTTCTCACCCTTTGCGGGCTCTTCCATGACATAGGAAAGGCCCAGACCCCCCTGGAAATACTAAAGAAAAAAGGTCCCCTCACCCAGGAGGAGAGGGAACTCATACAGCAGCATACCCTGAAAGGCTTCCAGATCCTAAAAAAAGCCAATGTGGACACCCATATCCAAAATGCGGCCCTCCTCCACCACGAGAGGTTTGACGGCTCGGGATACCCCTTAAAGCTGCGGCAGAACAATATAGATCCTTTCGCGAGGATGGTAGCCATAGCTGATGTCTATGACGCCGTGACCTCCCCCCGGAGCTACAGGGATGCCATGTGCCCCTTCCAGGCCATAGAGATATTTGAGGACGAAGGGCTCCAGAAATACGATACCCGGATGATAATGGTATTTTTGCAAAATGTGGTAAATACCTATATCCAAAGGCCCGTAAAGCTCTCGGACGGCAGGGAGGTAAGGATAGTGGAGATCCACCCCGACTGGTATTCAAAGCCTTTGGTGGAGACCCAGAGCGGAAAGTTCTTTGATATGCGGGATAAGGAATTAAGGAAGCTTCACATAGTGGAGATACTGTAGGGGCGTGTGACTATAGTGAACGTCAAAAATATTTTGTCGTTTACTGTAATATGTTGAGGATGCAGTTCCTAAGATAGAGGTAAAAAACAATGAATGAACGCGATGCTTATGTGAGCCCGCTTTCTTTGAGGTACGCGGGAGAGGCCATGCAGCAGATCTTCTCACAGAGGGAGAAATTTACCACCTGGAGGAGGCTGTGGGTGGCTCTGGCAGAGGCAGAAAAAGAACTGGGCTTAGATATCACGGATGAGCAGATTGCGGAATTAAGGGATCATATTGAGCCGGATGATGACGATTTTATAAATGCCGCCAGGCGCGAAAAGGAGGTCCGTCACGATGTGATGAGCCATGTTTACGCCTATGGATTGAAGTGTCCCAAAGCGAAAGGCATCATTCATCTGGGGGCTACCTCCTGCTACGTGGGGGATAATACCGACCTGATACTGATGAGAAGGGCTCTTGACCTGGTCAGGGACAAATTGGTAAAGGTCATTGCTAATCTTTCTGATTTCGCACTCAAATACAAAGACCTCCCCACCCTGGGCTTTACCCACTACCAGAGCGCCCAGCCCACGACCGTGGGAAAGAGGGCGTCTTTATGGATCCATGAATTCATGATGGACTTGGAGGATCTGGATTATGTTAAATCCTCATTAAAGCTCCTGGGATCCAAGGGGACCACGGGCACCCAGGCGAGCTTCATGGAGCTTTTCGAAGGAGATACGGAAAAGATACTTAAGCTGGATCTGTTAATAGCCGAAAAAATGGGCTTTGAGTCCACCTATCCCGTATCCGGACAGACCTATTCCAGGAAGGTCGACACCAGGGTCTTAAACGTGCTTTCGGGGATAGCCGCGTCGGCGCAGAAATTTGCCACAGATATCAGGCTCCTTCAGCACATGAAGGAAATAGAAGAGCCCTTCGAAAAAAATCAGATAGGCTCGTCTGCCATGGCCTACAAGAGAAACCCCATGCGCTCCGAGAGGATCTGCGCCCTGTCCCGCTATGTGATAGCAAATGCCCTAAATCCCGCCATGACCTCATCTTCGCAGTGGTTTGAAAGAACCCTGGATGATTCTGCAAATAAGAGGATATCTGTCCCCGAGAGCTTCCTTGCCATAGACGGGATACTGAACCTTTGCGCAAATGTATCGGAGGGGCTCGTGGTATACGAAAAAGTAATAGCGAAGAACCTCTATACCGAGCTTCCCTTCATGGCCACGGAGAACATCCTCATGAAGGAGGTAAAGGAATACGACGGTGACAGGCAGGCCCTTCATGAGGAGATAAGGAAGATGTCCATGGAAGCGGGGCGCAGGGTGAAGGAAGAGGGCAAGGAAAATAACCTCATATACCTGATAGCCGAAAACCCCAGGTTTCACCAGAGTCCCAAAGACCTGGAGGATGTCCTTGATCCTTCAAAATACGTGGGAATGGCGCCCGTCCAGACCGAAATCTTTATCGAAAACCACGTAAAGCCCTGCCTTGACGGGGCAAAAGACATCCGGACAGAAGAAATCAAAGTATGAAGATCATAGCAAGCAACAAAAAAGCCTATCATGATTTTTTCATGGAGGAGACATATGAGGCGGGAATAGCCCTGGCAGGCACGGAGGTAAAGTCCCTGAGGATGGGGAAGTGCTCCCTGAAGGAAGCCTATGTCACCATAGAGCGGGGCGAAGTGATAATTCACAGGATGCATATTTCGCCCTACGAAAAGGGAAATATTTTCAACAGGGATCCCGTAAGGGACAGGAAGCTCCTTCTCCACAAGAGGGAGATAAATAAGCTCATGGGGAAGGTAAAGGAAAAGGGATACACCATAGTTCCCACGAAGATATATTTTTCCGGAAAGTACGCAAAGGCGCAAATAGCCCTCGCAAAGGGTAAAAAGCTCTACGACAAGAGGGCCGCCCAGAAGGAAAAGGACCTGAAAAGGAGCATCGAGAGGAACAGGGAATATTAGGTTCATGGAAATATCTGCTTGATTTTTTTTGGATGATGTGGTATAATGCATTGGTTTGCAGTCTGATTGAAAAGGAGGTGAAGGTTGTGGCAGTATTGAGAATGGTTTTTATGATCTTATTTATCGTGCTTTCCATATCGCTTACGGCTATCGTGCTTCTCCAGGAAGGAAAGTCCGCGGGACTTGGGTCCATACAGGGTGCCGCTGATACATACTGGGGAAAGGCCAAGGGAAGGTCCATGGAGGGAAGGCTGGTAAAGTTTACGAAGATCTTCGTGGCGCTGTTTTTTGTTTTGGCGATGCTTTTGGGGATGGAGTTTTTCATGTAACGGCGTTCCTTTAAGATTTTTTAGGGATATTTTCGGGCTAGTAAAGGTTTCGACAGGGATCGTGAAGCCGGAAAAGCAGGTCGCAGGGTGATGCGTCAAATCCCAACCTAAATTTTAAATGCAGACGATTCTTACGAATATGCATTTGCTGCCTAAGGGCAGCGCATTGGTCTCAGAGAGGCTCCCTCGCACCTTTCTTGGGCCATCGACCATGCGGGTGGCGGCTCTTTGGCTTTCCTCGGGCCATAGACGTTCGTATCACGGGGATACTTTGGGGGGAGGGTGTCTGTCTCCGCTTTCCCAAAGGAATCAAAAATGACAGACTAAGCCTGTAGAAAGACGGGGGATCGGTTTTTGGACGCGGGTTCGATTCCCGCCTGGTCCATTACTCTTTGGAGGGGGCGCTGCCGCCCTCTTTTTTTTGTTATTTTACTTTATATTTTGTCCGATATATGTTATAATAGTAACATAAATAGATGGGTAAACGGGAGGATATGGTTTTATGTGTATGAAGAAAATATTTTCGGTATTTTTATCCTTTACTATGGCCATAGGGGTGATGAACCTCTCGGAGATGGGACAGATATCGGCATATGCCGCCGGTACCTATACCTATGTAGATAATAGTGTCACCTGGACATTTGAAAAGAACGCATCGTATGCGGATATCACGGGGATTAGCTTTGATGAAGATGCATCCGCGGCAACTCTCCCACAGACCGTTACCGATTTCGGTGATAGCAGCACCTCCTACACCGTAAGGAACGTAAAGATAGAAAATAATACAGCCATCACCTCCATAGACCTGACAAACCTTGGAAGTACCTCGTCCGAGGTAGACCTTTCCGGATGCAGCAGCCTTACGACGGTGACCCTTACCAAGACTGTTGATAGTTCCACCAAGTCAGCTTCCAACATAACGAGCCTTGACCTGGCAGGTACCGTCATTACGAGCCTTGACCTATCCACGACAAATGAGGCCCTTACATCCACGCTTGACCTAACGGGGACTCCCCTTACCGAATTGGGAAGTAGTGATACGCCTCTAAGTCTTCCAAAACTAAGGTCGCTCATACTTACCAATATGACAGGTCTTACCTCGGTATATCTGTCTGACCTTAGTGCGACAGGTATCACCGTGACAGGAGATACTAGCCTTACCACCCTTTCCTTGAAGGGGGCTAAGGCGGCTAATCATACAAAGGTCTTGGAAAAGACGCATACGGACCTTACCATCACAGGCTGCAGCGTGATTTCATCGCTTACCGTAAATGACCTAAATATCGGAAGCAACCAGATGAATAATGTCTTAAATAATATTGGCATATCACTGAGAAGCCTTGATATTTCAAGGTGCGGCCTTACCGGGGCAGACCTTTCGAAAACCAGCTATATAACGAGCTTTAAGGCCGACAGGAACAAGTTTACCGGCGGAATTTCTCTGTCAGCCCTGAAACAGCTTACCGAGCTTTCTTTGGAAAACTGCGGGCTATACACTATAGACCTTACGAGTAATACGCTATTAGAAAAAATAAACCTTGCCTACAATTTCCTTACGGCCGTAGACCTCTCGAAGCAGACAAAGGTAGAGGACGCAAGTTACGTCTCCCTCTACGGGAATTTCATCTCACAGGTGACATCCGGAAAGTCCACTATGACATATGTCAGTGAAGATAGCGGGACTACGACCAATACCTTTA
>CAJOPH010000025.1 GCA_905236805.1 uncultured Eubacterium sp.
ACAATTAGCGCAAAGAGAGGGGGAGATAGCTTTTTTATCACAAGAAGCACAAGTAGTGCAAAATGAGGTAGAAGGAGCTTTTGATAAACAGCTGGCGCAGGAAACACAAACAGATCAAATAATAGATTCAAATCCAAAAACACCCACCCAAAACCTCCTTGGCACTTCCTTGTATGAAATCCTTGATCCGGAGGAATTAAATAACCTCTCTGAAACCCTAAGGGATATTTCCTCATCAAATGAAGGAACCCCCCTTTCTTCCATGATCATGACGCTTCTTTCCGAAGAGGGGATAATATCCGAAGATTCCGATGGGAACAGGCTCATGAATGTGCTTTCAGAGCTTTTCAAAAATCCATCTGCCATGACGGATGAACAGGCGAAGGCCCTTCTTCGTTCACCTGCCTTTACCAGGGTGCTTTCCAATGTGATGGAGAAGCAGTGGCTCCTTTCCCCGGAGGACCTTAAAGGAAAAAACAAAATAGAAGACCTCTATGAGAGACTGGATAAGCAGATGGAACGCTTCGAACAGGCGTTCGAAAAGGTAAACACGCCCCAGACATCGTCCATTGCCAAGGCGGCCTCAGACCTTCGTCAGAATATATCCTTCATGAACCAGATAAACCAGACCTATACCTATGTCCAGATTCCATTAAAGCTCTTAAACCAAAATGCACATTCTGACCTTTATGTATATTCAAACAAAAAGAAAATGAATGACGATGGAACGCTTAGTGCTTTTCTTCATCTGGACTTAGATAACCTGGGGTCTACCGATGTTTCCATCAAGATGAAGGACATGAATGTGTCCACACATTTTTTCTTTGAGGATGAAAAATCCTTTGACCTTATAGAGGACAATATACATATATTGACACAAAGGCTTCAAAAAAAAGGATATAATTTCACGGCATCGGTAACAAACGATTCCAAAAAGACGGATTTTGTGGAGGATTTCCTCAAACAAGATGAACCCTCCATAGCTGTACACAGATATTCCTTCGATATGAAGGCGTAAAGGTTTACTATATCAGGGACACATTCGAGGGTATTATGGCTCAACATGCTTCAAGAAATAATGTCATAAAAAAAGAGGACATTGAATCAAAAAAAATAAAGACAGCTGTGGCCTTGTCCTACAAGCCCGGAGACCTTGCCCCAAAGATTTTAGCCACGGGAAAAGGCAAGGTGGCCGAAAAAATAGTCGAAAAGGGCTTAGAGGCAGATGTACCCTTCTACAGCGACAATAAGCTGGCAGATACCTTATCAAAGCTTGAGATAGGAGATGAGATTCCTCCCGAGCTTTATGAGGTGGTGGCAGAGATTTTGGTATTTGTCGATGAGATGGACAGGTTAAGGTCGAGGCTTGATATTTAATGGCGGATCATTACAAAAAAAGGGTGGGAGACCTCCATGAGGAAAAGGCGGCAAAATACCTTGAAACCAAAGGATATGCCATCCTTGAAAAAAATTACCGCTGCAGGATGGGAGAGGCTGACATCATAGCCAAAAAGGACGGGGTCTATGTGTTTGTGGAAGTAAAATACAGGAAATACGCATCTTCCGGCTATCCGCTTGAGGCGGTAAATTTAAGAAAACAAAAAAAGATTTCAAGGTGCGTAGATCATTACAGAATGATCCACTCCATGGGTGATGGGATTCCGTTCAGGTTTGACGTGGTGGGAATATTGGGGGATGAAATAACGCATATCGAAAATGCGTTTGAATATGTATTTTGATACACTGTATTTTGATATATTGTTTTTTGATACACATGGTTGAAAAGATAAAAGAAGCTTATTTAGTGAGGTTTTTTAAATGCAGGGCCGTATAAGGAAGATATCTGCCGGGATATTCGAGGATGCGCCAAAGGTGGTGCTCTTGTCGGAAAAGCTTAGCCTTTCGGTATATGAAAACGAGACATCAAAGGGGAGCTTTACCGTAGGCTCATTAAATGGCATTGCGCTGGAAGGAATGGCCGTATCATCGTCTTCGAGAATACATGTGGGGGAGGGCAAATATCAGGGAACCGAAGTGATGGTGCCTTATGCCGTAGACGCGTCAAACCTTGTGGCAGGGGATTTTGTCCATGGGACCATTACCTTCCTTAGCACGGGAGGGGAGCTTTCCATAGAGGTATCTGCCAGGGTGTTGGCCCATTATCCCGCATGGGAAAATAATGAGGCCAGAACCCTTAAGGAATTTATCGGAATAACATCAGAAAATAAGGACGTAGGGAAAAAGATATTTTCATCACCTTTTTTCCCAAATATCTTTTCCGATTCAGAAGAAAATAAAAGGCTTCTTTATGAGGGACTTACCTTAAAAAACGGGATAAATGACCATACCTTTGATGAATTTCTCCTGGGGAACGGAGGGGTAAGGGAAAGCGTGATTAAAGACATCGGTAAGGAGGAAGATCTGCCCCAAACAGAAGATTTAAAAGGCGCAAAAAAAACCATCCTTAAGGCCGGCATACAAAGAAAAATAAAAAGGTTAAGAGCCTCACACATGAAATCCTATGTGGATTATTCCTTAGGGCTAAAAGACAGGGAAGAATGGCTTGAAGAGGAAAAAGAAACCCTTGGAGAATGGATGGATATTTCTCCCGATGATCCTTCACCAAAGATCTTATTTGCCTACGTGTACGCATTATCCGGCAAAGGCAAAAAGGCAAAGTCCCTTCTGGAAGAGTGTGATGACAAGGTGATCATGGAAGACCATTCTTTATGGGCTTTTTATGACCTTGCAAGGGCTAAGGCACAGGGAGGAGAAGACCTTGTAAGGGAGCTTAAAGCAGAGGTCAGGGAATTTCTTTCCAGGGATCAAAGAAATGACGTCATTTTGTTTTGCCTCGTCTGCATGGATGAGGAAACAAGTCCCCAAAGGAAGATAGCTTTATTAAGGGATGGAATCCTTTCGGGGATGAGATCCCCATACATATATTCCGAGGCGGTGAAGCTGTTTAGGGAATATCCCTATCTGATAGCAGAGGCCGGTAAATTTGAGCAAATGACCATTTCCTGGGCCGCAAGGAGGGGAGTTCTCACCGAGGATATGGCAGACCAGATCTGCAGGTTTTCCGAAGATCTTGCGGGATATTCCCCCATTATGTTTAAAACCCTCTGCAGGTGCGTGTCCATTGATGAAAAAAACAAAGACAGGACAAGGGCGCTTATCAGCTATATGATAAAAAACGACCTCGTAGGGGAGAGGTTCATAAAATGGTATGAATTGGGAGAAAAAGCCTCCCTCCATACGGCAGGATTATATGAAAATTATATGAGGTCTCTGGGATGCCTCAAAGATCCTGACTATTCCGGGATATCCAGGCAGATGAAGCTGTATTTCAGCTACGGGGCGAAGCTCCCCGACAATGAAAAAGCCTCACTTTACGCCCTTATCATAAGGCAAAAGGAAGAAGACAAAAACATGTATGAAAGGTATAAGGAATCAATAGATGCCTTTGCCTCACATTGCCTTGCGAACAGACAGATATCCCCTTACATAAAGGAGGTTTACGAGGAATTTTTTTCTGGTAAGTCGTTTTCCTTTGAGGATGCGTATGCGGCGGGAGAGGTGATATTCTACAAGAAAATAACCTTCAAAAAGCCAAGGGAAGCAAAAAAAATAATCGTCATTAACAGCGTCTTTAAGGGTGAGCAGGAAATAGAACCTAAGGACTTTGAAGAAGATGGCATATTTGCCAGGCTCATAGGATCTTCCTACTGCATACTGTGGGAGGATAAGGACAAAAAAAGGCATACCCTTACCGGGGATGTGCATATGGAGGATATGTTTCCGGTATACAGGTACAGGAAGAAATTCATGGAAATATGTCCGGAACACCCATACCTTATCCTGGATGAATTTTACGGAAAGAAAAAGAGCGTAACCTCTGATGAGGAGAAAACGGCATCTGTATTTAAGATATTATCATCAGGCAGGGTAAGGAAGCAGGCAGGAAAGGAAATCCTTACCATCCTCGCAAAGGAATGTATCGAAGATCACAAAAAGCCGTATATATTAAGGGAGCTCTTAAAGACAGATATTTATTGCCTTGAGCCTTCATTGAAGGGAAAGATCACAGACCTTTTGATAGAAAAAGGCATGATGGATGAGGCGTACAGGCTCATAAGTCTCTATGGCAGGGAGCACGTAAATAAAGAGCGCCTTTGCACCCTTTTTGACTATTATCTGTCCCTTCCGTCAAAGTCAGAGGAAGGCGACATGATACTTACGGACGGCTTGCTTTACCTCTTCGAAAAGGACATTTATACGGATGACGGGCTTTGCTTCCTTGAAAACCATGCCCGGGGAAAGACCAAGCTTCTTGCAAGGATAAGGAGGGCGGCGGTAAAGTCCGGGATATCAAACGGGGAGTTTGACAAAAAAATAACGAGGCAGAAGCTTTTTACGAGGGAGTATGTAAGCGACATAAATGACATATTTAAGGGAGCCTTTGAAGGGGGGCTTGAGATGTTCGAAAAAATGGCTTTTTTTGCCGTTTATTCAAAGGATTACCTAAGGGATGAGGCTCAGGAGGATGAGGAGGTATTTTCATTATTTTTCAGGACAATAGACTCCTTATCATCACCCCCCATAGACCTTATAAGGATGGGGCTTTTGAAATGGCTGGTAAAGATACAATACCCCCAAAAGAACATGAGGGCCATGGTGGATACCGACCTCTCCTATTTCATGGGAAAGGGGATGTATCTTTCGTTTTTTGAAGGGATAGATCCATCACTGAAGGGAAAGTACCAGCTTGAGGAAGTTTCCATAGCGGATTATGTGGGGGATGGAAAGGAAAAAGCTGTTACATTTTGCTACAGGTACAATGACCAAAAGGATTTCAAGGCCATAAAAGTATCGCCCGTCATCATGAATATTTATTCGATGGCCATACCCCTTTTTCCGGGGGATGAGGTACAGTATTATTTTTCCGTGGGAGATGAAGGCGGAACAGAGGTAGTAGGAAGTGGGATAAAGCAAAAGGGCGATGTGTATTTCACATCGGGAAAGAGCGTATATGACCACCTCCAAAACCTCATAGCCGCGAGGAACCTTAACGATATGAAAAAGGCAAGACAGACCGTTTGGGATTATGAAAAGACAAGCGTTTTGGTCAAAGGGATGTTTGGGATAGTATGAGTGATAAGTATTGCGGAATCGATTTTAAGGAAAATATATTGATAGCCTCATATTACGAGAAGAATATGATGGAACCTTTTACCCTTTCGCAATATGAAGGCTCGGAGGATTATGGGATACCATACGCATTGTCCATCCTGAAGGAAGGTAATACGGTCTTTGGAAAACAGGCCCTTGATAACACCCAAAAGACCACCCTTACGGAAAAAAATGTCCTTGACGCGGTATATTACAACAAGGCGTACAGGCTGGCGGATAAAAGGGTAGATGCCGTAGAGCTCATGGAAATATACCTTTCAACCATCATCAAAATGGCCCTTGAAAAGATGAATGACGGGTATTTGGACGATCTGGTATTTACCACCGAAAAAATAGAAAAGGATTTTTCATACATGGCAGATTCCCTTTCTTCTGACAGCCTTGGGATAAGGGGAAAGATAAAGCTGATAGACCACAAGGAGGCCTTTGCTTATTACGCCTTGTCCCAGAGCGCGGATCTAAAAAAAGCAAATGTTGCCCTTTTTGATTTTGACGGAAAAAGGATGATGTTTTATTGTCTGCTAAAAAAGGGTAGGAGCGTCCCTTATTACGCGGCCGTAAGGGAAGAGACAGAGGATGGTTTTTACCAAAATGATTTCGAAAAGACCATACTCGACAATAATGAAAATGAAAGAAAGAAACTTGACGCAAGGTTTAGTGATTACGTCAAGGAAAAGCTCTCCGAAGGTCCTTACAGCGCGGTATATCTTGTGGGTGATGGCTTTGAGGGAGACTGGATGAAGCTTTCCGTAGATGTCTTGTGCGGATATGCCAGGGTTTTTCTTGGCCAAAATCTTTTTTCCAAGGGCGCGTGTTATTACGCGATGAGGGAAAAGGCAACATCAGAGGAATTCATTTACCTGGGAGAAAGCAAGACCAGGGCGGACATAGAGATAGCCTTAAAGGATAAGGGAAAGGCCATGTCTTACCCCCTTTGCAGGGCAGGAAGAAACTGGTATGATGAGGATGAAAAGATAGAAGTCATCCTGGAAGGTGAAGAAAGGATAGACCTTGTGTTAAGGTCTCCCGACGGCACCCAGGACAAGGTGGAGGTGCTTGACCTTAAAGGCCTGGAAAAAAGACCAAACCGCATGACAAGGCTATCCATAAAGGCAAGACCCAGTGCCGAGGATACCGTGAGGATACGCGTGGAGGATCTGGGCTTTGGGGATATTTATCCCTCCGGTGGAAAGGTATGGGAATACAAGGTAACCATTTGATAAGGGTGTTATATGATACTGTGCTGTGGTGAAAAATCAAAAAAACCTTACATAGTGGAAGACGAAGGGGTAAACATATACTCTATTGAAGAGCTTTGCTTTTATCTGATCCATTATCCCGAATATGTATTGACAGACCTTTTTTCGGAAAGGCTCTTTGAGTGGATGGAATATGACGCGCATCTTCCTTCGGTCTCAAAAAAGCTAAGAAGTCTGGATCCTTCGGATGATAAATATTATCAAAGGGCTGCCAGGGTGGTCTTTGAGGAGAGCGGCTATGCCACCGAAAGGGAAAAAGAATCCGTCTTAAGCTTTCTGAATGTACTTACGGGAATGACCGATGAAGAAAGGAAAAAGGCCTATGCGGACGGGAGGCTGAAGGAGGGAAAGATATATAGGGCCATAAAGATCTATAACAAGATATTAGGTGAGTCAAAAAATATCCCCGATGCCTTAAGGGCGGATATTTTGCATAATCTTGGGACGGCCTACGCAAAGCTCTTTTTGTTTGATACCGCGGCGGATTTTTTTAAGAGGGCAAATATCGCCTATCCTAACGAGATCCATCAGGAAGCGTACAAGAGGGCGCTGTACCTATACGAAGATGACAAGGAAAGACTCCTTCATGAAAACATCCTCTCCGGTGAGGATCTGGGAAGGATAGGAAAAACGGAAAAAGACATCCTGGCTTTTCAATTCCATGGGGATAGGATAAAGGAAGCTTTTTCCAATGATGCTCAAAGCATAACACAAGAGACTATATCGGCCTGGAAGGCTGATTATCTAAAGAGGATGGAAAATGGGATTCTTGCAAAGGCTTTTTGGGACAGATGATTATTATGACGATGACGACTACTATGATGAATACGATGAATATGAAGAAGACGGATATTTAGAAGAGCTCATAGGCTCGAAGGAAAAAGAGCCCCCGGAAAAAGAGCCCCCGGAAAAAGAGCCCTTACCGGCATCTTCCCCCAAAGAGGCTTTACGGCCACCCGCCCCCAGGATCAAAAAGCTTCCCATTGATGATTTTGACAGGGAGCAGGAGGTTGTTTCATGCTGTGAGAGGATAATGGACCACACCTCCCAGATGAGGGATGCCAAGGCCCAGTACGATGTGATCAGCGACTACCTGAAGGATGCGGAAAAAATAGATGACCTTCCCGATGGAAAAAGGATGAGGCTCATAAGGGCGGCACAGGACGTTGAAAATGTCTCTGCGCAAAGGGACGAGCTTTTGGAAAGAAAGTCCAAGATCCCCGAAAGCAGGAGGGCTTTGTTTGATTCCATGGGTGATGACATGGTAGACCAGTTGGAGAGATTAAAGTCCAATGAATCCTACCAGGCACTCGTCAAAAGGGATATGCAGCGTCTGGAAGGAGAGAGGCATTCGTGGATAGTCGAGATAGAAGAATCAAAAAACGCCCAGAAGATCTTAAGGCGTTCGCTTTATATTTTGATGGGGATTTTCATTGCATGGATCATCATATACCTGGTCCTTCTTAATAACATTTCGGGAAGGTATATCGATGAACTAAAGTTTGCAATGCTTATTGTGAGCGCTCTTGTGGCGGCCTTGGGATTTGCGTCATACCTTAGGTTTTTGAACAGGAAAACCAACCAGAAAAAAGCAAGGCGCGCCTTAAATAAATCCATAGTCCTTCTCAACCAGATGAAGGCAAAGTATGTGACCATCACCAATGCGGTAGACTATGCCTACGAAAAATATGACATCCACAGCTCCCATGAACTTTCCTATCTGTGGGAGCAGTACCTTAAGGCCAAAAAAGAAGAGGAGGAATTTGAAAGGACGGGGGATGAGCTTGATGCCGTAGGAAGGGAGCTAAAGAGGGTGTTGGAGGCCATGGAGATAGACGCTGTCAATTTCTGGGCCATACAGACCAGGGCATTGATAGACAGGAGGGAAATGGTGGAGGTAAGGCACCATATGGTAGAGCAGCGCCAGAGGATAAGGACGCATATGGAAAGACAGATAGTAGATATCCGCAATGAGCGGGAAAACCTCCTTCTTCTTACCGATGGGCAGGTGGTCGCCAATCCCGAGATGAGGAACATATTGGACGCTGTCAACAAGTTTTGCGAAGAGTTTGCTTGACATTTTGGGGAAATGGTGCTATATTGTAACTGTTCAAAACCCCTGCGGGGGTTTTACTGATTGTGATCCGATAAGGACGGGGAGATATATTTATCATGAAACACACTGTTTTGACATTGCAGAAGATGAAGGAAGATGGGGAAAAGATCACCATGGTGACGGCCTATGACTATACGACTGCCGCGATAGCTTCCGAGTCCGGGATAGACACCATACTGGTAGGGGATTCTTTGGGGATGACCATGCTGGGCTATGATGATACGCTGGCGGTCACCATGGATGACATGATCCATCATGCAAGGGCCGTTACCAGGGGAGCCGGGGATACTTTCGTTATCTGCGATATGCCATTTATGTCGTACCAGGCGTCTGTCTATGACGCCGTGACGAATGCCGGGCGCATCATGAAGGAGTCAGGCGCGAATGCGGTAAAGATCGAAGGAGGCGCGAATATTTATGACAGTATCGCGGCCATAGTGGATGCCTCCATTCCCGTGTGCGGACATATAGGAATGACGCCCCAGTCGGTAAACGCCATGGGGGGATTCAAGGTTCAGGGAAAAGACATAAAAAAAGCCCAGCAGCTGATAGAGGACGCAAGGGCCTTTGAAGATGCGGGGGCGTTCATGGTGACCTTGGAGTGCGTTCCTTCCAGGCTGTCGGAAATCATTACCAGGGAGCTTTCCATCCCCACCATCGGAATAGGAGCAGGAGCTGGGTGCGACGGGCAGGTATTGGTGTATCAGGATATGCTAAACATGTTCCCGGGGCACCAGGCAAAGTTTGTCAAGCATTTTGCCGAGGTGGGCGAAGAGATGAGGAAAGGCTTTAAGGCCTACATAAGTGAGGTAAAGGAGGGAGTCTTCCCTTCCGATGAGCATTCCTTCAAGATCGACGATGAAGTGATAGAAAACCTGGAACTGGGCAAGATAAGGAAATAAAGATGGCAGTGATAGTGACAAAAACCGTAGATGAGGTAAGAAGCCTTGTCAAGGAATGGAAGAGAAAGGGTGATACCATAGGGCTGGTTCCCACCATGGGATATCTTCATGAGGGTCATGGGAGCCTCATAAAGAGGGCGGTATCCGAAAATGACAAGGTGATAGTATCAGATTTCGTAAACCCGATACAGTTTGCTCCCAGCGAAGACCTTTCCACCTATCCGAAGGATTTTGATGCGGACAGGGCACTTTGTGAGGAGCTTGGGGCAGATCTTATATTTGCGCCGGAGCCATCCGAAATGTACAAGGAAGATTTTTCCACCCACGTGGATGTGTCACAGATTACGGAAGGTCTTTGCGGAAAGAGCAGGCCCACGCATTTCAGGGGAGTGTGTACCGTGGTGTCAAAGCTCTTTCATATATCGGGGGCAAACAGGGCGTATTTTGGGCAAAAGGACGCCCAGCAGCTGGCGGTCGTCCGCCGTATGGTAAGGGATCTTAATTTCGACATACAGATCATAGGGTGTCCCATCATCCGCGAGGATGACGGGCTGGCCAAAAGCTCCAGGAACACCTATCTGGATGATAAAGAAAGAAAGGCCGCAACGGTGCTCTACAGGGCCCTTTCGGAAGGGAAAAACCTCCTTGACGGAGGGGAAAGGGACACCGGCGTCATAGTGGAAAAGGTTCAGGAAATCATTGAGTCAGAGCCCATGGCAAAGGTGGACTATGTGGAGCTTTTAAGGTGGGATTCGTTGGAAAACCTTTCTTTGGTAGACGGTCCCGTGCTTTTGGCGGTAGCAGTTTACATCGGAAGGACCAGGCTCATAGATAATATTGTTTACAGTGACTAAGTTAATTTTTTAACAGTTCCTAAGGAATCAGTAAGGAGTCCATTTCAGGCGAAGCAAATATCTTGAGGTATAAGAAAATGCTGTTACTTACAATGCTAAAAGGAAAAATCCACAGGGCCAGGGTAACTGAGGCCAATGTGGATTACGTGGGATCTATTACCGTAGACTTAGATCTTTTGGACGCGTCCGATATCCTGCCCTACGAGAGGGTCCAGGTAGTGGATGTGGATAACGGGGAGAGGCTTGAGACCTATACCATCCCCGGAAAGAGGGGCTCGGGGTGCATATGCTTAAACGGGGCCGCCGCAAGGAAGGTGAACGTGGGGGACGAGGTCATCATAATGGCTTACTGCCAGATGGAGAACCTTGAAGCCACACAGCATCAGCCCCACGTGGTGTTCGTGGACAAGGAAAACAAGATAACGGAAACTTCCAGATATGAAGAATATGGAGTAGTACACAAGAATGCTTGAAGGTAAAACCATAGTACTTGGGATAACAGGATCGATAGCTGCCTACAAGATAGCCACCCTTGCCAGCATGCTCGTAAAAAAACGCGCGGATGTCAGGGTGGTCATGACGAAAAATGCCACGGAGTTCATAACGCCCTTTACGTTTGAGACCCTGACCCACAACAAGTGCCTTGTGGATACATTTGACAGGGATTTTGAGTATGACGTAAAGCACATCTCCCTTGCCCAAAAAGCAGACGTTTTGTTGATAGCGCCTGCCACCGCAAACATCATCGCGAAAATAGCCCACGGGATCGCGGACGATATGCTATCTACGCTGGCTTTGGCCTTTGGGGGACCTTTGCTCATGTCACCCGCAATGAATACGGGGATGCTCGAAAAGGAAGTGACAAAGGATAATATTGAAAAGCTTAAGGGCTATGGGGCAGAAATCATCTCTCCCGCGGAAGGCTACCTTGCCTGCGGAACCGAGGGAAAGGGCAAGATGGCAGAGCCTTATGTCCTTTATGATCATATCCTTAAGGCCTGCCTTTACGAAAAGGATTTTGAGGGAAGAAAGGTTCTCGTTACCGCAGGCCCCACCATGGAAAAGATAGATCCCGTAAGGTTTATATCAAACCACTCCACAGGTACTATGGGATATGAGATAGCAAGGGAGGCTTCCTTCAGGGGAGCCGATGTGACACTGATATCGGGAAAGACTAATTTAACATCTCCACCCTTCATAAGAAAGCAAGATGTCACAAGTGCCGAAGATATGTATGAGGCAGTTACCGATATTTCAGATTCACAGGATATCATCATAATGGCGGCCGCGGTTGCGGATTTTAGGCCAAAGAATGTATCCGATGAAAAAATAAAAAAAGCTTCCAAAGGGAATGGTTGCGCCAAAAATATTTTGGAATTGGAGCCTACGGAAGATATTTTAATGACCTTGGGTCAAAAGAAAAAAAAGGGACAGTTTTTGTGCGGCTTTGCCATGGAGACCAAAAACATGGAGGAAGAGGCAAGGAAAAAACTTATCTCCAAAAACGCGGATTTAATTGTGGCGAACAACGTAAAGCTGGAAGGTTCGGGCTTTGGCTACGATACCAACGTGGTTACCATGGTAACGAAAGATGAAATGATAGGGCTTCCCATGATGGGAAAAGGAGAAGTTTCCCATAAAATACTTGACCAGATCAAAAAAATGTTGTATAATGGATAAGTTGCATTTAGTTCGGGGCGTGGCGTAGTTTGGTAGCGCGCTTGACTGGGGGTCAAGAGGTCGTCGGTTCAAATCCGGTCGCCCCGATTTTCATTGGGAATAAAGTTCCTAAGGTAAACTTTCTACTGCGAAAGGTTCGGCGTTCATGTTTTCATGAACGCCGAAATGGTATATATATGACAGATAAAGATGTGAGGATAGCCGTAGATGCTATGGGCGGTGACAATGCCCCATCCGAAATAATACGGGGAGCCGTATTGGCCGCCAATGAATCTAAAACGATCCGCATCATCCTGGTGGGAAAAAAGGATATAGTGGAGGATGAATTAAGGAGCCTTTCTTTTCCCGAAGGGTCGATAGAGATAAAGGATGCCCCTGATGTCATAGAGACTGCGGAAGCGCCGGTTTTGGCCATCAGAAAGAAAAAGGAATCCTCCATGGTGGTGGCCCTTAATATGGTAAAGCATGGCGAGGCTGATGCCTTCGTGTCCGCGGGAAGCTCCGGGGCCATCCTGGTGGGCGGACAGGTCATAATAGGAAAGGCTAGGGGAGTAAAGAGGGCTCCTTTGGCTCCCCTTATTCCCACTGCCAAGGGAGCCTGCCTTCTCATAGACTGTGGAGCGAACGTGGATGCGAGGGCAGAGCACCTTGCGCAGTTTGCGAGGATGGGTTCCATCTACATGGAAAACGCCGTGGGGGTAAGAAACCCAAAGGTAGCGATAGTAAATATCGGCGCGGAAAAGGAAAAGGGAAACGCCCTGGTGAAGGAGGCATATCCTTTGCTTGAGACCTTAGCCGGCATCAATTTCATCGGAAACATAGAGGCAAGGGACATACCTTCAGGTTTAGCCGATGTGGTGGTATGTGAGGCCTTCGTGGGTAATGTCATCCTAAAGCTTTACGAGGGTGTGGGAGCCACCCTCCTCGGGGAGTTGAAAAATGCCTTCATGTCCGGCGCAAGGTCAAAGCTTGGGGCCATGATGGCAAAGCCCGCTCTAAAGGATACGTTAAAGAAGTTTGACGCGTCCAGCTACGGGGGAGCCCCCCTGCTTGGCCTAAAGAGTCTGGTGGTAAAGGCCCATGGCTCAAGCACGGCCAAAGAGATAAAAAATTCAATCCTTCAGTGCGAGACCTTTGCGAGGCAGGATATAAATTCAAAAATCCTTGAAGCATTTTCCGAGGAGGACATGGTTTCAATGGATAAGGTTTCATCGGATAATGTTTTATCGGAAAATGAAGGGTAATGTGGAGGAAATGAAAAATGGAATTAAAGCTATTAAAAAAGATAATCTCTGACGTCCTTGATGTAGATGAAGAAGATATCACTGAAGAGACGACATTTGAGGGAGATTTGGGGGCGGACTCTTTGGATGTTACGAGCATCATCCTTGAGCTTGAGGAGCAGCTGGGGATAGAGATAAGTGATGATGAGGCACTGGAGATAAAGACCGTGGGGGATGCGGCGGAAAAAATAAGGGCCGCAAAGTCTTGAAGGGGACTGCCGCAGTATAGAGATTTTTAGGGCTGTCTTTGGATCAATGCAAAGGCAGCCTTTTGGATATGAAATGAAGACACAAGAAGAAGAGTTTCAGGACATAATAGGATATAAGTTTAAGGATATTAAGCTTTTAAAAAGAGCCCTTACCCACAGTTCATTCGCCAATGAATGCCAGAATCCCGACATACAGGATAATGAAAGGCTTGAGTTTTTGGGGGATGCCGTGCTGGAAGTGGTAAGCAGCGAATTTTTATTCAAAAGATACGATGAGGTATCGGAAGGGGAGCTTACGAAGCTGCGCGCCAGTATCGTCTGCGAACCCACATTGTACCGGTGTGCGGCAGATGTGGATCTGGGAAGGTATCTTTACATCGGGAGGGGGGTCGAGGCTTCCGGTGGAAGAAATAGTATGTCAGTGTGTTCGGATGCCATGGAGGCCGTTATAGGGGCGTTATACTTAGACGGTGGGATTGATGCCGCGTCGGAATGGATACACAGGGTAATCCTTAATGACATTGAGAAAAAAAGGCTCTTTTTTGATTCCAAGACATCGCTTCAGGAGCTTACCCAGGCCGCAGGCTTTGGTACGCCCGAATACAAGGTAACGGGGATGTTGGGTCCTTCGCACAGCAGGGTGTTTACGGTGGATATTTATATACTTGGGAAAAAGATTACCGGGGGCAGGGGAACCTCCAAGAAACAGGCGCAGCAGGATGCCGCGCACAAGGTTCTTGAAATGTATGGTGATGACATTGGCAGATTATCAGGGGATGATTAGATGTATCTGAAAAGGATTGAGCTGCAGGGATTTAAGTCCTTTGCGCACAGGACGAAATTTGAATTCCATAATGGCATCACGTGCATAGTAGGTCCTAACGGAAGCGGAAAAAGCAATGTGGCTGATGCGGTGCGCTGGGTTCTTGGGGAGCAGAGCGCAAAGCAGCTCAGGGGAGGCAGCATGCAGGATGTCATCTTCGCGGGCACCGTGAACAGGCGTCCCTTAAGCTCTGCCTTTGTGGCCATCACCCTGGACAATTCCGACCATGCCCTTCCCACGGATTTTTCAGAGGTGACGGTGGCAAGGAGGCTCTACAGGTCAGGGGAAAGCGAGTACCTTATCAACGGATCCCCCTGCAGGCTAAAGGACGTTCAGGAGCTTTTTTATGATACCGGAGTGGGAAAGGAAGGGTATTCAATCATAGGCCAGGGGCAGATAGAGAAGATAGTAAGCGGAAGGCCCGAGGACAGAAGGGATCTTTTTGACGAGGCAGCGGGCATAGTAAAGTACAAGCGCCGCATGGGAGAGGCCCAGAAGAAATTAGAAGGACAGAATGAAAATCTCTTAAGGATAGGGGATATCATTACAGAGCTTGAAAAGCAAAAAACCCCGCTTGAGGAGCAGGCAAAGACCGCAAGGGAGTACCTTTCAAAAAAACAGGAATTGAAAGACCTTGACATATCATATTATCTTAAGGTGGCAGGGGAAATAAAAAAAGACCTTGAAGAGGCAGATAAAAACATAAGCCTCGTAGAAGAAGAAAAAAAAGAAGCAGACCAAAGCTATGAGAAGCTCAAAAAAGACTCTTCGGCCGCCGAAAAAAGGCTTGAGGCCCTCGAAGGGATAATCTCAAGGCATTCTAAAGAAAAAAGCGATGCATCCTACAAAAAGTCTGAGGATATGCACAAGATAGAGCTTTTGACCGAGCAGATAAATGCCGCGAATGTTACGGGCGATCACTACAAAAAGAGCCTTTTTGAACTGGAAGAAAAGATAGACGAAATAGATAAAGCCCTCAAGGATTACGATGGAAAGTTAAAAGGCCAAGATGACTCCTTAAGAAAGGCCATAGAAACCAAGGATGAAAAAAACGATGAATTTTCCAAGGTCTCTGAAAGGATTGCCGTAATAAATGAAAAAATAGAATCAGGCAAGGAAAGGATATTGGAGCTCATAGAAAAAAAGGCCATGATAAAGTCCGAGGGACAGCATTTTAAGACCTTAGTGGAGCAGATATCCATCCAAAAGGATGAGGCTAAGCAAAAAAACGAAGAGCTTTTGGAAGAAAGAAAACAGATAGGTGACTTAATAAAAAATACCAAAGATGAAAAAATAAGGGCCGAAAAAGAGCTTGACCAAATAAAAGAGCAAAGGGAAGAAGCAAAAGACAGGCTAAATGAACTGGGAATGCGAAGAAATGAGACACAAGATAGGCTGGAAACAGTAAGCCGGACCCTTATAAGGTCAAAGTCCCAGCTGGAGTCTTTGCAGAATATCGCGGAGCGATATGAAGGCTATGGTCATGCCACCAGGAAGGTCATGGAAAAAAAGAAGGACTACCCCAAGATCTGCGGTATAGTCTCAGAGCTTATCCATGTGGAACAAAAGTATGAGACCGCCATAGAGACTGCCCTGGAAGGTGGGATAAAGAATATAGTTACAGAGGATGAAGATACCGCAAAGAGGATGATAGATTTCCTAAAGAAAGGAAGGCACGGAAAGGTCACCTTCCTTCCCCTTACCGCTGTAAAAAGGCGAAATGCGGAAAAAGAAAAGCAGGTTCTTGGGGAGGATGGCGTAATAGGATTGGCCCCGGAGCTTGTATCATATGATGAAAAGTATTCCGATGTGGTATCGCAGCTGTTGGGGCAGATCATCATAGTGGATAATATCGACAATGCCCTAAGGACGGCAAAGAAGAATCACTATTCCTTAAGGCTTGTTACCCTCGCGGGGGAATACCTAAAGCCCGGGGGTTCCATTACGGGAGGAGCCTTCAAAAATGACGCAAACCTCCTTGGGAGGAACCGTCAGATGGATGAGCTTTCCCAAAAAATAAAAGACCTTGAAAAAAACAAAAACGACCTTGAAAAGGAGCTTTCCCGCATAAAGGACAGGCGCGTACAGGCAAGAAACCTTGGGGATGAGCTAAATGAAAAAATAAAAGAAAAAGAGATCGAAATAAACTCCATAAAAAACTCCATAAAACACAGGGAAAAAGATATGGAGAAAAAAGATGACGAGATAAAGGATCTGAAAGAAACAGCCACAGGGTATGACAAGAGGCAAAAAAGGATAGAAAAAGAAAGCAGGGACAATGAATTAAAGGAAAAGGAATCAGAAAAGAAAAGCAATGAAATAGCACAGGAAAACGCAAGGCTCGTTGTGGAGCTTTCGACACTTTCCGAAAGAAGTAAGACCCTTGATGAAGAATTAAAAAAAGCCCTTCTCGATGAGGCGGAAGAAAAAAGAAAAATGGACTACCTTTCGGAAAATATTGCCCGGATACAAGGTCAAAAAAATGAATATCTCTCCCAAAAAAAAGAGCTTTCGGTGAGAATGGACGATCAAAGGGACGATGCCGACAGGAAAAAAGAAAATATAAAGTCCCTTGAAAAAGAAATAGGGCTTTTGGATGAAAAAGAAGAGCAGGCCTCCATAAAGTCCAAAGAGGCCTTGGAGGAAAAAGAAGAAGTAAACAAAAGGTATAAAGAGTACTTTAATACCAGGGAAGACCTTACCAGGAAGATAGGCGCCCTTGAAAAAGAATCCCTAAGGCTCATCCAGAAGAAGGAAAAATACGAGGAGAGGTTAAAGGCGCAGGATTCATACATGTGGAACGAATATGAGCTTACCTACCACAATGCCAAAGATGAGGCAAAGGACATTGATTTTTCCACAGAGGAGCTGTCCGCAAAGATAAAGGCCCTTAAAAATGACATAAAGCAGTTGGGACCTGTCAATGTAAACGCCATAGAAAGCTTTAATGAAGTATCCAAGAGGCATGAGTTTCTCTCATCCCAGAAGGATGACATAGAAAAGGCAAGGGAGAACCTCATAAAGGTGATAGACGATTTGGACAAAGGAATGAGGGAGAAATTCAACGAAAACTTTGCGCTGATAAGGGAAGAATTCCAAAAGGTTTTTTCGCTTCTTTTCGGAGGTGGCAAGGGAACATTGGAGCTGGTGGACGGTGAAGATGAACTCGAGGCGGGGATACAGATAAACGCCCAGCCCCCCGGCAAAAAGCTTCAAAACATGATGCAGCTTTCAGGCGGGGAAAAATCCCTTACAGCCATCTGTCTTTTGTTCGCAATCCAAAACCTAAAGCCTTCCCCGTTTTGCCTTTTGGATGAGATAGAGGCCGCACTTGATGAACCTAATGTAGAAAGGTTTGCAAAATACCTGCACAAGCTCTCAAAGAACACGCAGTTCATAGTCATCACCCACAGGAGGGGAAGCATGAACGCGGCGGACAGGCTTTACGGGATAACGATGCAGGAGAAGGGTATATCGGCACAGGTTTCCGTGAACCTGATAGAAGATGACCTGGAAAAAAAGAGTGCATAGACATGAACAAAAGTTCCACGTTCATATTCTACAGTTCCTAATATTTATACAGTTCCTTAGGAGGCTTTTTAATGGGATTATTCAGCAAGCTTAAACAGGGTCTTTCAAAGACCAGGGATTCCATAGTTTCGGGGATAGACTCTGTATTTTACGGTGCCTCTTCCATAGACGATGACTTCTACGACGAGATAGAGGAAATCCTCGTTATGGGGGATATCGGGATAAATACCACAGAAAAGATAATGGAAGACCTTAAGGAAAGGGTAAGGAAGGAACATATTAAAGAACCCTTGGAGTCAAGGCGCCTTTTGATGGAAAGCATAGAAAAAAGGATGGAGACTGAAGGGGACCTTTATGAGTTCGAAAAAAAGCCCTCGGTCATATTGGTGATAGGCGTAAACGGCGTGGGAAAGACCACTACCATAGGAAAGCTTTCTGCCCAGTTAAGGTCACTTGGCAAAAACGTCATAATAGCCGCGGCAGATACCTTCAGGGCGGCGGCCAAAGAGCAGCTTGAAGTATGGGCAAAAAGGTCTGATGCTCAGTTTGTCTACGGCCAGGACGGTCAAGACCCTGCCTCCGTGGTATTTGACGCCGCATCCGCGGCAAAGGCAAGGGGGTGTGACATACTCCTTGTGGATACCGCGGGGAGACTTCACAACAAAAAAAACCTCATGGATGAGCTTGGAAAGATAAACCGCGTCATAGACAGGGAGCTTCCTGATTTTCACAAAGAAAGTCTCATAGTGGTGGATTCTGCCACGGGGCAGAATGCGTTAAGCCAGGCAAAGGCTTTTTCGGAAACCGTGGATGCGACGGGGGTAATACTTACCAAGATGGACGGCTCTGCCAAAGGCGGGATAGCCGTGGCCATACAGACCCAGCTTAATATTCCCGTCAAATACATAGGGGTGGGTGAGCAGATAGAAGATTTGCAAAAGTTTGACCCAAAAGCCTTTATAGAGGCCCTCTTTGACAGAAATGCAGATGACGATGAAGCAGAAGATAATGAAGAAGATGAGGCAATGCCGGAAGATGGTGGGGAAGTTTCCGAAGATGACGGGGCAGTTTCTAAAGACGAAGGGGCCAAATGAAAATGAGGGTAGGTTTTGGATATGACGCGCACAGGCTTACATATGGGCGAAGGCTCGTATTGGGAGGCGTTGACATTCCCTACGAAAAAGGATTGGATGGCCATTCCGATGCGGATGTTTTGCTTCATGCCATAATGGACGCTTTGCTCGGGGCGGCCGCTTTGGGAGACATAGGGACAAATTTTCCCGATACCGAAAAGGCCTATGAAGGGATATCTTCACTAAAGCTCCTTGAAAAAGTCGGAAAAAAGCTTGATGATAATAATTATCAAATAATTAACATCGATTCCACCATTGTAGCCCAAAAGCCAAAGCTTAAAGACTACATCGAAGATATGAAAAGAAACATCGCGGATTGCTTAGGCCTTTTGGCAAGGGATGTTTCCGTAAAAGCCACTACGGAAGAAAAAATGGGGTTTACGGGCGATGGCACGGGGATATCTTCCTATGCGGTGTGCCTGATAGAGGGAAAATAATGGGAAGATACATACTATCATTGGATCAGGGAACTACCAGCTCCAGGGCTATAGTTTTTGACAAGGGTGGAAATATCATATCCATGTCCCAAAAGGAGTTTGGGCAGATATATCCAAAGCCCTACTGGGTGGAGCATGACCCCATGGAGATACTTTCTTCACAGCTAAAGGTGGCAAAAGATGCCCTATCAAAGAAAAATATCCCTGCTGAAGATATTATCTCGATAGGTATCACCAATCAGAGGGAGACCACCGTGGTATGGGAAAAGGATACGGGAAAACCCATATATAACGCCATCTGCTGGCAGTGCCACAGGACGGCTGACATGATAGAAGACCTGCTTGATGATGAAAAAAAAGACCTCATAAAAAGAAAGAGCGGCCTTATCCCCGACGCGTATTTCAGCGCTTCAAAGCTTGCGTGGATCCTTGACAGGAAAGATTCTGACAGAAAAAGGGCAAAAAAAGGAGAGCTTCTTTTTGGCACCGTGGATTCGTGGCTGATATGGAACCTTACAAAAAACCATTACACGGATATGACCAACGCCTCCCGCACCATGCTTTTTAATATCCATGACATGAAGTGGGATGAAGAGATCTTGGATATCTTTAATATTCCCACCGAAATGCTTCCAAAGGTTTTTCCCTCGGGTGCTTTTTACGGGGAGTGCGATGAAAGATTTTTTGGAAAAAAGATTCCCATTACCGGAGTTGCCGGAGACCAGCAGGCGGCACTTTTTGGACAGATGTGCTTTGGGAAGGGCGATGTAAAAAACACCTATGGCACGGGGTGCTTTCTCCTTATGAACACGCAGGATGAGATCATTGAATCAAAAAACGGGCTTTTGACCACGGTAGCTTCCACCCTGGAAGGAGAGAAGACCCAATATGCCCTGGAGGGAAGCGTATTCATAGGCGGAGCCTGTGTTCAGTGGCTTAGGGATGAGCTTAGGATCATAGACAGGGCCTGTGATACGGAGGATATATGTGAAAAAAATAACAAACAGTCGCAGGTGTACCTGGTGCCATCCTTTACGGGAATGGGTGCTCCCTACTGGAACCCTAATGCCAAAGGGATGCTTACCGGCATAGGAAGAAATACCGGCCGGGAGGATATCATAAAGGCCGCCGTAGACTCCATATGTTACCAGGTGGCCGACGTGGCAGGTGCCATGGAGGAAGACGCAAAGACAAAGCTTACCTCCCTTAAGGTAGACGGAGGAGCATCCGCAAATAATTACCTTCTAAAATTCCAGGCCGACATATTGGGAAAAAAAGTAATAAGGCCATCCTGCGTCGAAAGTACCGCGCTGGGGGCAGCCTACCTTTCGGGGCTTTATACGGGCTTTTGGAAGGACAGGGATGAAATCAGGGAAAATGCCTCGGTGGATAGGGTTTTTGAACCGAAGATAGACAAGGAAAAAAGAGACAAACTCACGGGCGGATGGAAAAAGGCGGTAAAGGCAGCTTTGTATCTGGCGGATTTGGAGTAAAATAATTTAATAATATATGAGATTCTTAAAATATTTCAGGGAACAGGTAAAAATAATAAGGGAAAGGGATCCCGCGATCCATTCAGACCTTGAGGTATTGCTGTATCCAAGCTTCTGGGCGGTGTGGAACTACAGAAAGGCTCACAAGCATTACCTTAAGGGGCATTATTTTAAGGCCAGGAAGATATCCCAAAGGTCTGCCAGAAAGACCGGGATAGAGATCCACCCCGGTGCCGTGATAGGGGAGGGATTTTTCATAGACCATGGAACGGGGGTCATCATAGGAGAGACATCCGTAATCGGGAAAAATGTGACCCTCTACCAGGGGGTGACCCTTGGTGGTACCGGAAAAGAAACAGGAAAAAGGCACCCCACCATAGGGGATAATGTCATGATAAGCGCAGGTGCCAAGGTCTTAGGGTCTTTTACCGTGGGGGAAAATTCCAAGATAGGCGCAGGGAGCGTGGTCATAAGGGAAGTCCCTCCAAACTGTACTGTGGTAGGGGTACCCGGGCAGATAGTAAAGCAGGAAGACATAAAGATCCCCAGGGAAGACTTAGATCAGGTAGACCTGCCGGATCCGCTCAGGGAAGACATAAACATCCTTCAGAAAGAAAACACGGCACTGGTAAACAGGATAATAGAGCTCGAAAAGGAAGTAAAGTCTGTGCTTAAGGTCGATAGCAACAAGGGATCGGGGATATAGGAGAAAAGATGAAGATATATAATACATTGTCCCGAAAAAAAGAAGAATTTGTCCCATTGGAAGAGGGAAAGGTATCGATGTACGTCTGCGGTCCTACCGTCTACAATCTGATACATATAGGAAACGCAAGGCCCATGATAGTATTTGACACGGTAAGGAGGTATTTTGAGCACAAGGGATATAGTGTCAACTACGTCTCGAATTTTACCGATGTGGACGACAAGATAATAAAAAAGGCAAATGAAGAGGGAGTAAGCGCCCGTGAGATTTCCACAAAATATATCAAAGAGTGCAAAAAGGACATGGAGGGCATGAACGTAATGCCTGCCACGACCCACCCTTTGGCCACGCGGGAAATAGACGGGATGATAGATATGATAAGCACCCTTATAGATAAGGGAAATGCCTACAGGGCAGACGACGGGACGGTATATTTCAGGACCAAAAGCTTTAAGGAATACGGAAAGCTTTCAGGAAAAAATATAGAAGACTTAGAGTCAGGGCACAGGGACATAAAGGTGACGGGGGAGCTTAAGGAAGATCCCCTTGATTTCGTGCTCTGGAAGCCGAAGAAAGAAGGAGAGCCCTTTTGGGAGTCTCCCTGGTCCGAGGGCAGACCCGGATGGCACATAGAATGCTCCGTCATGGCAAAAAAATACTTAGGGGACAGCATAGACATCCATGCGGGAGGAGAAGACCTTATTTTTCCCCACCACGAAAATGAGATAGCCCAAAGCGAGTCCGCAAACGGAAAGATATTTTCCAAATACTGGATGCACAATGCCTTCCTCAAGGTGGATAATGAAAAGATGAGTAAGTCCCTTGGTAATTTTTTTACGGTAAGGGATATAGAAGGTCATTATGACTTAAATGTTTTAAGGTTTTTTATGCTTAGCGTCCATTACAGAAGCCCATTAAACTTTTCCGATGAGCTGATGGAGTCTGCAAAAAGGGGATTAGATAGAATAATAAATGCCTGCGAAAACCTTAAAGACCTTATGGAAGGCGCCGCAGAAAAAGGGCTTACGGATGATGAAAAGATCAAATTAGACGAAGCAGGCACTTTCCGCGCAAAGTTTGAAACAGCCATGGAAGATGACTTTAATACGGCGGATGCGGTATCGGCCGTGTTTGAGCTGGTAAAATGGGCAAATACCAACGCCCGTTTGGACCGGTCCAAAGAATTCCTTAATATGATCCTTATGGAAATAAACGACCTTATGGATATTTTGGGAGTAAAAACAGACAGGGAAGAAAAGTCCCATGAGGGCGGATTGGAAAAAAGCGATATAGAAGCCTTCATAGAAGAAAGAAAGGCCGCAAAAAAAGAAAAAAACTTCCAAAGGGCAGATGAAATAAGGGATTTATTAAAGGCTAAGGGAATCATTTTGGAAGATACCAGGGAAGGCACGAAATGGAAGAGGATTTAAATTTATCTTCCCTCATAGGAAAAAGGTTCGGTATCGAAAAAAAAGATTTAAGGACATATTCCCCCCTTACATTGGCCTTTGTGGGGGATAATATCTATGAGCTTGTGATAAGGACCATCATAGTGGAATCGGGGAATATGTCCCCCGCAAATCTTCAAAGAAAAAGCGCAGGATACGCAAGGGCTACCTACCAGGCGAAGATGGCAGATCTTCTTTTGCCATATCTTTCGGAGGAAGAAAAAGATATATTAAGGCGCGGGAAAAACGCAAAGGTTCATACCAGGGCAAAGAACGCATCGGCGAAAGAATACCATGTGGCCACGGGGCTCGAGAGTCTTTTGGGATACCTCTACCTTAAAGGGAGGACGGAGAGGATCCTGGATATTATTTTCGAGGGATTAAGGCAGATGGATAAAGATCAGGAAGAAAGATGATAGATAAAGATGAGGGATAAAAATGAGAGATAAAGAATCGGTTCTTGAGGGAAGAAATCCCGTATTGGAAGCCTTTAAGGCAAAAAAGCCATTTGACAGGATCTTTATCCAAAAGGGTCTGGACGACTCACCCATAAGGTCTATCATGGATAAGGCCAAAAGAAACAACATCCAGGTTAAATTTCTAACAAAAAACAAGCTGGATGAAATCTCGCAGACGGGGGCGCACCAGGGGGTAATAGCCTATCTTGCGGCCTTTGGATACTCTTCAATCGATGATATATTGGAAAGGGCAAAAAAAAGGGGGGAAGATCCCTTTATTTTCATATTGGACGCAATAGAAGACCCTCACAATCTTGGAGCGATCATAAGGACTGCGGACGCGGCAGGGGTCCATGGGGTAATAATCCCCAAAAACAGGGCCTCTTCCCTCACATCATCTGCCGCAAAGGCCTCGGCGGGAGCCATAAGCCATGTACCGGTGGCCAAAGTGACGAATTTAAATGATGCCATAAAAGGCTTAAAAGACAGCGGTCTTTGGATAGTGGGCTCGGATATGGAGGGGGATGACATGTACTCCCTGGACCTTACGGGGCCTTTGGCGATGGTCATAGGGAATGAGGGAAAAGGCATATCCAGGCTCACATTGAAAAACTGCGACATGGTGGCAAGGATACCCATGAGGGGAGAGCTAAGCTCCCTGAACGCCTCCGTCGCGGCAGGGGTTTTGGCCTATGAGGCACTAAGGCAGAGAATGGTAAAAAATGTCTAAATATAGAAAAAAGCTTGACTATTGTGCGAATATGTAGTATATTAAGACAAGTAACTATTTTTCTGTGAACAAAAATTGAAGAACCAGGGTACAAATAGTGAAAAAAATGGTAGCGGCAGTGGGATTGGTGGCCGTTTTGGTATTGGCCGTAGCGGTGGTGGCTGTCTTTTCCATGCGAGGGAGAAAGGGCGAAGAAAGTATCAGCGCTAATGCTTCAGGGGAGGTAAATCTACAGGAAAGTAAATCTCCTTCGGACCTTGCGGAAGATATGGCAGATTCTTCGGGAGACGGAAAGGCAGATCTTGATGAAACCGAAAACGCCGGCAAAGCTTCTGTGGGAGAGGATGATACCGCAAGCGACGCATTAAATAATGACGCATCTGCGGAAGAAAATGATGCCGGCAAAGAGTTTTCTTTTGCCAAGACCGACACGGACGGTGCGTCAGTAACTACGGACGGATCCGTTGATATATCTTCCATAGAGGGCTTTACCCTTAAAGAAATGACGCAAGAGCCCATATCATCGGGAAGGATAAGGATAGTGGCATTGGGATCTTATTCGGGATTATTTTTTGAGGATGGTTCTGATGAGGAAAAGGAAGATATCTTTGCCGTGGTAGTTACCAATACCACTGACAGGTTTTTACAATATTCCGAGATCACCTTTTCCGATGGAAACGGAAAAGAGGCTTCTTTTTCCATCAGCAATATTCCGTCCGGGGCATCCTGCCTTGCCCTCGAGAAAAATGCAAAGGAATATGCTAAATCCTATGAATATCAGGAGGATGTGAGCGCATTCATAGGAGACGTCTCACTCCACAGGGATGTTTTTTCATGGGAGATAGCAGATAACATATTGGAGCTGTCAAACAATGGTACAGATGACATTAAGGAGGTGTATGTGTACTACAAGAACGCCGAGGAAGGGGTATACCTCGGCGGCATCACGTACCGGGTGCGCTTTGAGGATCTGGGTGCAAAGGAAGAAGGACAGGAATTGTCAAAGCACCTAAGCGCATCAAAGAGTAACATCATGATGGTGGATATCATCAGCGATTAGAAAACAGGGAAGGAGGTTTCCAAAGATTATGAAAAAGAAAGTATTATCGTTAGCATTGGCTCTTACGATGGGGCTTAGCCTTGGCGCATCCGCGGTGCCGGCTCTTGCGGCATCGGGAGACACGGGGCAGGAAGGGCAAGACCTTGAGACGTCCGCATCCACGGCTAAGGCTTCATCAGGGGACGTGGATCTGCATTATTTTGATGTCACCATGTTTGATTACAAGACGAGGTCTGAAACAGGTTCCAAATTCAACTGGAACGATTATGTAAAGCAGAATTTCCCGGATGATACAAAAAACATCTACATGAAGGATATGGACTGGGATAAAGATTCTAACGGACAGAAATTTGATATGAGTAGTGGGGTTAATTCCTGGTCACAGTACAAAGGAATCGAACTGGGCATAGCCAAGGACGAGCTTAATGCTGATTCTGACATTGAATTCAACTATAATGACAATGGATTATTTACGTTGGATAGCAATCCTGCAAAGGATGTATTTACAGGTGTGAAATTCCCTATGGTTTTGGATAATGATGGGTATTACAATTTTGACTCTTCGACAATGGACGCGTCTTTCCCCGGTGGGAAGGGTGAAAACGGCGCTACCATGAATTTCTATAACACCAGTGCCATCTATTCCGATATCAATAAAGATGGATTTTTCCCATACAATGATACCGAGGGAAAAAGTCGATACAACGGGACGAGGAATTACTACTTCGGAATGAAAATGAATGTAGATTTCTACATGATGAATGATGGGTACATGGATTCTTCCAAGAAGGAGCCTATAAAGTTTGAGTTTTCCGGTGATGACGACGTATGGGTATATATAGACGGGAAATTGGCTTTGGATCTTGGCGGCATCCACGGTGCGGTATATGGAAGCATAGACTTTGCCAGCGGCGATGTATTTGGATATCAGATCTCCGATCCTGACAATACAAATAATACATACACGGAGGAGGCGAACCTCTACGCTGTTTTGGGATCTGACTGGAAGAGCTCTGATGAGGTTCATTCCCTCCAGATATACTACATGGAGAGGGGCGCGAATCAGTCCAATCTCAAATTAAGGTTTAACCTCCCGCAGAAGGATCAGCTGACTGTGGAAAAGGCCTATGATGACACGAGCGCAAATACCGAAAACTATGAGCAGCTCAAGGACAAGGAGTTTACCTTCGAGGTAAAGAGGGGAAACTATCCTTTATCCAATGCCTCATATTCGCTCTTCCAGGGAGGTGCCCTCATTGAGAAAAACCTCACCACGAATGAATTGGGAAGACTTACCCTTAAGTACGATCAAAAGGCTGTATTTGCTTTGGAGATGCCGAGGTCATATTCCAATGAATATACGGTGACCGAGATTACCGACAGTGATTACTATGAGTCATCGTGGAATATATGCAAAAACGGTGAAGAGCAGAAGTTCGGTTCAGGTAAGACATCGGATACGTTTACCATACCTTCCAAGTCTGAATATGACCGTACGAACATAGACAGCTATACCGTGACTTTCCACAATATCTGGGGCAGTGACCTTGAGGAAAATATAAAGAAAAACGAGCTCAAGGACGATGTGGTGGTAGCCGACTACGGCAAAGAAATAGACATAGACGTTTTGGCTAATGACATCATAAATACCGATGACAAGTCGTTTACCTTGGGTGATGATGCCACGAATATAAATGGTACATTCGCAAAGAAAGATGAGACCCTGGTAAGCTACACCCCGTTTGATTTCCTCGAGGACATAGAAACAGCCTCCTATTCCGTAAAAAATACCAGTGGGGATGAGGATACGGCAAAGATTACCGTGATTCCTGCCACCACCGTTTATTATGAGGATGATTTCAACGCGATCACATTCGATGGTGACTGGAAAAACGAAGCATCCGAATCATCCGCCAAGGACAAGGTTCAGGATGACGGGCATGTAGGCGAAGGTAACAACTATGGATATGATTCCGGCTATAATGGAGATCTTCTCTTCTCGGCAGGGGGAGCTAAATACTTTGAGGCATCAAGTGATGAAGAAGAAACAGCTTCTGCTTCATTTACCTTCAAGGGAACGGGATTTGATATCATAAGCCTTACGGATAATGCTTCTGGTACATTGCTTGTAAATGTGACCAATGAGTCGGGAGATAGGGTATACCAGAGAGTCGTAAACAATAAATACACCACGCAGGGAGGAAGGCTCTACCAGGTTCCCGTTATAAACTGTTATGATCTTTCATATGGTACATACACAGTGACACTGACTCCGGGAACGAATGAAGGCTTTACCTTCTACCTCGATGCCATAAGGGTGTACAACCCCATGGGATCATCCAATGAGACGGCAAATGCCGCATATACCACGGACAAAGAAATAAACGCATCTGTAGTGGAAGTACGTGATACCATATTAAATGACGCGGAATCATATGCATCTTCGGCAAACAAAACCCTTTATGTAGACAATGAAGCCGAGGCAGTCACGGATCTTTCCAAGTATGAGTCCATAGGACCAAATAACGAATTATACCTTAAGAACGGAAATAAGATTTTCACTACGCTTAAGACCGCAAGCGCCACAGGACCTTCCTCGGTACAGATCGGGGCAAGGGCTGCCGATGGAAAGGCAGTTTCCCTGGCATTGGAAGTATTTAGGGAAAATGAAGACGGTAACATAGAGTCCGTAGGAAGCTTCGAGCGGGATATTACATCATCTACGGATATGTACTATGATGTGACGAGCCTCTTTGGTGCCGAAGGGCTTGATTTTGGCAAGGGCGTGACAATATCCATAGGATATGGTCAGACAGGTGACGGCATTCTTTCCCTTACAAACTTTAAGACAACAGGAGAGGCTGTGACCTTGCTGGTGGGAGATTCCACCTACAAGACCGTATCTTCGGTATCTACGGCGACAGGGACGTCGGACGTATCCATAGATGCAGGAACCCTTGTTGCGGGTGATGAGGCTTCCGATGATATATCAGCGGATGAGCCCGGTGAAACGGTTACAGGAAGCGATGAGGATGCATCTGATACAGCCGTTACCGTAAATAAAGTAAAGGTAAACAAAAAATCATACAAGAAGGGCGCCAAGGCTACCTTGAAGATTACCACATCCGCAAATGCGAAGAGCCTTGTGATAAAGCTTAATGGAAAGAAAGTAAAGATACTTTCCAAAAAATCCAAGGTTTCGAACGGCAAAAAGTTATGGACCGTAAAGATCAAGGTTCCTTCTAAGAAGGGCACCTACAAATATTCAGTGAAGGCTAAGGCAAAGGGTATTGCATCATCTGCTAAGTCCTTTAAGATTAAGGTGAAAAAGTAAGGAGGATCCTATGAGTAAGAATGTATATGAGACGCCTACCTTGATATTTTCAAGCACCGGCGTGAGCGATTTTAATGCGAACTGCACAAAGACGGATGATGTTAATGCCACGGAGAATACCTGCAAAATGACCGTAGAAGGAATAAAGAACGTGTTTAGCACGGCCGGTGAGTCTTCTCCCTGTGAGGTGGACATTGAATCCTTTGGCAGCCAGAAAAAGGATAAGGACGGGTATTGCTATCATATACCTACCAGCGATATGCAGTACTTTAGTTCATGATGAAGAGATGTTTTATACTGGGGGATCTTGGGATCATCATAGATTCCCCGGTGGATCTGCCTTCATTTGAAAGATTAGATGTCTTTGAGGCAGGATGTGAAAATGATACGGCAGTGGAGACGGAAGTTCTCCGCTGCCGTTTTGAGGATTATGGGAAGGTTAAAGGCGTCCATGCCTACAGGATCAGTGGAAAGCACAGGTACTATTTTCTTGGCGAAATGGAAATAATGGTACATTTTAGCCTTTATCCTGAAAAAGAGCTCATATGGTGCATTGACAAGGGCATTGGTGGGAAGGATATATATATATCTCCTGATATACCTCCTGCCTGCCTTTGCCTTCATGAGATATTAAAGCATGTGGATCTTACGGGGATATTGTCAAGGCACGGGAGGTATGTGCTGCATTCGTGCTATGTAAAAAAAGACGGCAGGGCCATACTATTTTCGGGTGACCCCGGAGATGGCAAATCCACCCAGGGGTCACTTTGGGAGCGCTACGGGGATGCTGAGGTCATAAATGGGGATAGGAGTCTTATCTATAAGGATCATCTGACCCAAAAATATTATGCCGGGGGGTATTTTTACTGCGGATCCTCCGGGATATGCAAGAATGAATCCCTTCCCATAGCGGCCATTGTTTTTCTCGAAAAAGGAAAGGAAAATGTTTTGTGTCACCTTTCAAAGGCAGAAGCCATAAAGAGATTATACCTTCAGCTTTCGGGAGATTCATATTTTGAAAAAGATGTGGATATTAGGCTTTCCTTCCTTTGCGATTTGGTAGATAAGATCCCTGTATATCTTCTTAGATGCAGGATAGACAGGGGGGCAGTGGATATATTGAAGGATGAATTAACAAATGGAACCTGCAAACATCTCAAGGCTATTTGAAAAGGCCAAGGACAGGGGAATCCCTTTGAACGGGACATTTGAGCTCTCCCCCATGTGCAATATGGACTGCTCCATGTGCTATGTACGAAGGACGAAGGATGAGGTCATGGAGGCGGGGGGACTTCTTTCGTCTGATGAATGGTATGAAATAGGGAAGGAAGCTGCGTCAAACGGCATGCTTTTCCTTCTTCTTACGGGAGGAGAGCCCCTGCTTTATCCTGATTTTTTTGGCCTTTATCACCGCCTGAAAAACCTGGGGCTTATGATAGCCTTAAATACCAATGGAACCATGCTCACCGAAGAGATGGTAAGGGAGCTTTCGAGGAATGCGCCTTACAGGATACAGCTTACTTTGTACGGTGCATCAAATGAAACCTATGGAAGGCTTTGCCAAAACAAAAAGGGCTTTGACCAGGTAATAAGGGCTTTAGACCTCCTTAAAAAATATTCTTTGACATTCAAGCTAAATGCCACCATGACTCCCCGGAATATTGATGACATTGAGGAAATCTACAGGATTGCCAGGGAGTATGATGCATATGTGCAGACCAGCACCTATATGTTTCCCCCTTTAAGAAAGGGGAAGGATGAATTTGAAAAGGAGGATAGATTCTCTCCAAAAGAGGCAGGGTTTTATCTGGCCCGGATAGACAGGCTAAGATACGATGGGGAGCTTTTAGACAAAAAAAAGCAGATGATCAAAAATGAGCAAAAAGAAAGGGATAAGATATACGAAGACTGTGAAAGGTCTTTCAAGGAACCCTTAGGCTGCAGGGCAGGGAGGAGCTGTTTTTGGATTTCATGGCAGGGCAAAATGACGGCCTGCGGAATGATGGATGAGCCGGATATAGATGTAAGGAAAGAAGGGATAAAAAAAGCCTTTGACCTTATAAGGGAAGATACCCAAAAAAGATTTTTGCCGCCCAAATGCACCTCGTGTGAGCTAAGGTCAGCGTGCCCCGTGTGCGGCGCCGCCGTCTTTTGTGAGATGGATAGGAATTTTGATGAGCCCCCCTCTTACCTGTGTGAGATGACAAAAAGTTATGTAAAGGAGATGGGAATATATAATGAAAAGGTCTGATGAATTTGTATTAAGAAACGTGGCAGATGAATATATGCTTATTCCCATAGGGGAGATGTCGGCCAAACATAATGGGATCATTTCATTAAATCCCGTAAGCCTTCTTCTCTGGGAGAAGCTTTCCGGGGATGTATCTAAGGAAGATTTAATAGAGGCTGTCCTTGAAAAATTCGATGCGCCAAGGGAGGTTATTTCCGTGGACATTGACCAATTTTTAGATCAGCTAAGACAGATGGATATGATTTTATGAAGATACTTTTTTATGGTGATTCAAACACATATGGTTTTGACCCGAGAGGACCTGTCCCCGGAAGGTATGACGAGGAAAAGATATGGCCATATATTGCGGGAGGCGTTTTTAATGACGCGGATATTTTCGTAAGGGGACAAAACGGAAGAAAGCTTCCTTCGTCTGATTTTGATTTCGAGGTTATGTTTAATGCGATAAGGGAGTTTGAGCCGCTTGATCTGTTTGCCGTGATGCTTGGGACCAACGACTATATTTATATGTATGCCCCGGATCTTAAAGAGGTGGTTAAAAGGGCAGCCCATATGCTGGATATGATAAAAAACGAATTTCCAAAGCTTGGGATTTTGCTTATTGCCCCGCCTCCTGTAAAGACATCAAATGTGTGCGGCATGCAAAAGTATGATACGACAGATGGGAGAATGTCAAAGGAATACAGGAAACTTTCCGCGGAAAAGGAAACCATGTTTTTTGACGCGGCAAATGAGCCGCTATCCATGGCATTTGACGGGGTACATCTTTCTGAGGAAGGACACAGGATGCTTGGGATGAGGGTTGGTCAATATTTGAAAGATGAGTTTTCCTAAATCTTTTTTTGGGTAGATCATTTATGTCAGATACAAATTTAGAAAAAAAATACCATGAATTAAAAAGCATATTGGAAGGCTATGGAAAAACTGCCGTGGCCTTTTCCGGTGGAGTAGACTCTACCTTTCTTCTTTATGCAGCGTTTGAAGTCCTTGGGAAGGATGTTTGCGCGGTCACATCATCATCCGCCATGTATCCCCAAAGGGAGCTTGATGAAGCAAAACAATTTTGCAAAATCCGCGGCATAAAGCATATCATCCTAAAGAGTGATGAGCTAAAGGTAGAAGGATTTAAGGAAAATCCCAAAAACAGGTGTTATCTTTGCAAGAAGGATCTTTTCCAAAGAATGAAAAAAGAAGCCTCCCTTCAAGGGGTAAGTACAATAGCCGAAGGCTCGAACAAGGATGATGAGGGAGACTACAGGCCCGGGCTTGATGCGGTTTCTGAGCTTGGCATAAGATCCCCCTTAAGGGAGGCTATGCTTACCAAGGAAGAAATAAGGAAGCTTTCTAAGCAGCTGGGTCTATCCACATGGGACAAGCCTTCATTTGCCTGCCTTGCGTCCCGTTTTCCCTACGGTGATACCATTACCAAAGAAGGGCTATTGATGGTGGAGAAGGCAGAAGAGTATTTAAGGGGATTGGGGATAAGGCAGTACAGGGTGAGAAATCACCAAAAGATAGCAAGGATAGAGGTTTTGCCGAAGGACTTTGAAAAGCTCTTGGAAGATGATACAAGGGAAAATATATACAAGGCATTTACGAGCTATGGCTTTAGCTATGTGGCGCTGGATCTTTTGGGATATCGTTTGGGAAGCATGAACAGGGAGATAGTATAGTTGGGAAGGGAGCTTACTTTTTGTCAGAATGTTGAAAGAAGCATTTCAAAAAAATACAGGAAAACCATCTGGAATCCATTCATAAAGGCCATAAAAAATTATGATCTTATCAGCGAAAATGACCACGTGGCGGCCTGTATTTCCGGAGGAAAGGACTCCATGTTAGGAGCCGTTCTTTTAAGGATGCTAAAGAGGTATTCCGATGTGCCCTTTGAGCTCTCCTTTATCGCAATGGATCCGGGATACAATGAAGAAAACAGACAGATGATAGAAAAAAACGCTGCCCTTTTGGAGCTTCCCGTGGAGATATTTGTCTCTGATGTGTTTGACATAGCATATTCTGTAGAAAAATCCCCCTGTTATCTGTGCGCCAGGATGAGGAGGGGGCATCTTTACGCAAAGGCAAAGGAAATGGGCGCAAATAAGATAGCCTTGGGACACCACCTTAGCGATGCCATAGAAACGGTTCTTTTATCCATGTTCTATGGATCGCAGATCCAGACCATGCCCCCAAAGCTTAGGAGCATGAATTTTGAAGGGATGGAGCTTATAAGGCCCTTGTACTGCATAAAGGAAGATGACATAATTTCCTGGAAAAATTATAACGGCCTCCAATTCATACAGTGCGGATGCAGATTCGTGGAGGATTCTGATAAAGGTGTGGGGGATTCAAAGCGAAAGGAGATAAAAGAGCTGATAAGAAGTTTAAGAAAAAATAATCCTGACATAGATAACAATATTTTTAACAGCCTGCATAAAGTTCATATAGATACCTTTCCGGGATTTAAGTCCAAGGGGAAAGATCATAGCTTTTTGGAAAGATATTGGGAATATAGAGTTCAAGACGGGGGAACCTTTTTTGAAAAATAAATTGATAATATACGCAAAATGTGGTAAAATGTAGAGTGGTTGGTAGCTATTGATCAAGAAAGGATTTTTGCCGCAAGGGCAGATGAAGCAATGGTATTTTCTAGCATAATTTTTCTTTACGTATTTCTGCCGCTCCTGTTCATAGGGTATGGAATAACGAAAGGGACAGGGAAAAATCTTATTCTTTTGGTTTTTTCCCTGTTTTTTTATGCATGGGGGGAGCCCAAGTATATTTTGCTGATGATATCCTCCATAGTCATAAATTACCTTTTGGGCATGGCCATATTTGGAAACAAAGGCCATGCGAAAAAGGTTATTTTGGCTTTGGGTGTCATTATAAATATTTTTATGCTTGCGGTGTTTAAATATCTTGATTTTATAATAGGTATAATAGACCTTGTTCCCGGAATGAACCTAAATGAAGCAGGCATTACCCTTCCTATCGGCATATCTTTCTATACCTTTCAGGCCCTTTCATACCTGATAGATGTTTACAGGGGTGATGAAGAAGTAGAAAAAAACCTCGTTAATTTTGCCACGTATATATCGTTTTTTCCGCAGCTCATAGCAGGTCCCATAGTTCAGTACAGGCATGTGAGGACAAGGCTGAACGAAAAAACAAATCCATCCTTAAATGAAATAAACGAAGGCGTAATGAGGTTTTGCATAGGCCTTGGAAAAAAGACCCTTATTGCCAACGCCTTAGGGCAGATGGTGGATTCTCTTACCGTGTTGAGGGGAGATGAATTGTCGTGCCTGTCTTCATGGGTGGCGGTCATTGGCTTTTCTCTGCAGCTTTATTTTGACTTCTCCGGATATTCGGACATGGCCATAGGATTAGGGAAAATGTTTGGCTTTTCCTTCCCGGAAAATTTCGATCATCCCTATGAGTCAAAAAGCGTCACTGAATTTTGGAGAAGGTGGCATATTTCACTGGGGTCGTGGTTTAGGGATTATGTATACATACCCCTGGGGGGAAGTAAAAAGGGATTTAAAAGGCAGGTATTGTCGATACTGGTGGTATGGGCCGTGACAGGTCTGTGGCATGGCGCGTCATTTAATTTTGTCGTATGGGGACTCTATTATGCCGCGTTTTTGCTTATGGAAAAAATATTTCTCCTTAGATTAACCGCAAGATTCCCATCCTTTTTGAAGCATCTTTACACGGTGGTTGTCGTGGTAATAGGATGGAGCATATTTATGAAACCGGATCTTACGGCGGGATATGGATTCTACAAAAAGATGGCGGGGATGGGGGATTTGACAGACCGGGGCATTTTCTTTGTGATCAGGGAATACGCCGTGATCTTGGTGCTTGGCATCATAGGCAGCACCGGTATCCCAAAGAGACTCTCAGGCAGGATTGTGGAAGGAAATGATGGGTTAAAATACATATTGTCCTGCGTGTTTATTTCGTTTATAATGGTTCTTTCCACAGCTGCCATTATCAGTGATACGTACAATCCTTTTTTATATTTTAGGTTCTAGAGCCGCTCGATGCGGGTGCATGGCAGGGAAGGAGATAAACTAAAATGAATGTAGATAAATTCTCTTCATATAAGAGGCGTTTTTGGGGCTTGCTTTTTGCATTATCTGCGGCATTTCTTATGTGGGGGATAGTTCCCGATAAAGCCTTTGCACAAGACGATGACCATACGCTTAAGGTGTATGAATGTTCTTTTGGGATGCGTTTGTACAAGGGGGATACCACCTTCATAGACATATGCAAAAAGAGCGCTGATAAAGTGGAGGTTTCATCTTCAGATAAGGATGTGGTTTCCATAAACCTAAAGGGAAAGATCACGGCAAAAAAATGCGGCCGTGCCACGGTTTTCATACATCTTGTATCGGAAGAATGCATTAGGGACATAAGCCTTGAGATAAAGGTGGAGTATTGCTCCTATGACAGCAAATCCTCACAAGGAAGCGGAATAAAAAGAAATTCAAATTCCGTTTCGGTAAAAGTATATAACGAGATGAGGAAGGGAGGAAAGGTTTCTTTTTCCATAGACCCTGACATGTCGATAAAAAGTTCAAAGCCTTCCGTAGTTTCCATAAAAGACGGCATGATCTATGCCCAAAAAAAGGGGGATAGCAATGTCACGGTATCGCTAGACAAGGAAGGCAGCACCGTTAAAATATGTACCATAAAGGTAACGGTAAAAAACAAAAAGAAGCTAAAGCCCAAAGTGGCCCAAAAGGATGCTTTTTTCAAAAATTCACTGTTTACGGGCAACTCACTGGGGATAGGATTTAGATATTATTGTGACAATAAATACAAGTCATTTCTGGGAAATGTCATTAACATCAGCGCAAAAAGCTATAGCTTCATGAATGACCTAAGTAAGGTTACCTCATCATCCCTTCATCCTACCTACCATGGGAAGAAAAAGAAGGTAAAGGACCATGTCAAGGATATCAAACCCAAACACATAATCCTTCATTACGGAATGAATGACCTTAATATCTATGGGGTGCTAGGGTCGGCAGATCATTACAAGAGCTTCATAAAAAACCTCGAAAAGGTAGACAAGGATGCGCATTTTTATATAATGGCCATGACTCCGGTCATGCAGAATAAAGGAAGGCTTAATTACACTGACATAAAGAAATTTAATAAATACCTTAAAAAATACGCTGCCACAAAGGATAATGTGACCTTCATAGATGTATTTACTCCGCTTTTGGAAAAGGGGACCACGAGGCTTAAAAAATCATACTGCAGCGATGGTTTTTGCCATTTGACATTTGCCGCATATGACGTGTGGAGGGACAAGCTCTATGAGTATGCCGCAAAGCAGATAGTAATAAATACCAAGGCCAATGATGCCTACCATACGGTAAAGGATACGTTAAGCGAAGAAGATTATGAAAATGCAAGTAAGCTGGTAAACAAGATGCAGGCGGGGCGTGACAGGAACAAGCTTCTTAAAAAATTAAAAAAGCTAAAAATACGGTTGGAAAAATAAATATCATGCCGGTAACTGTTCAAAAAGGTGATACGTATGAGCATTGGAAAAATATTAAAGGTCTTGCCGGCTTTGGTCTTTTCGATGATGCTGGGTGTTGGTTTTTTGCTTATTATTGCTTTTCCCAAAGAGGATTTTTCGAAGATTGAAAACAGAAACCTTTCGCAATTTCCGAGCATTTCAAAGCAAACCATAACAGGCGGGGATTTTGAAAAGGAAATAGAAGATTATTTAAATGATCATTTTCCGTTTAGAAATAAGCTCGTTTCCCTAAATACGAAAAGAGAGCTTCTTCTAGGAAAGAGGATGGTAAATGGTGTGTATTATGCCAAGGATGGATACCTTATTGAGTATCATGATGAAAATGACATAGATAAGGACAGGGAAAAAAATAACGCAAGGATCCTTTCAGGAGCCGCATCTTATTTTGGAAAAAAAATAGGGAATGAGAATGTAAAGATCTACCTTACCCAAACCAAGGAAAATGCCTTATCTTACCTGCTTCCCGGGGAGCTTACCCCCTATGATGGGGGAAAAATGGTAAACAGGGTAAAAAAAAGGCTTAAAAAAGAAGGTGCGGATATTAAGGTCATAGACACATCACTGATACTTTCAGATGCGGAGGGGATGTATTATTACACTGACCACCACTGGGTGAGCGATGCTGCCAAAGAGGTATATGAAAAATGGTGTGAGGATGAGGGAGAGGATAAAAGGACAGACATAATGGATAAAGTAGTAGTATCTGATTCTTTTTGCGGCTCTACGTATTCCAAGGTGCTTTATTCTTCCAGGAAAGATGAGATAGTGCTTTACGAATCGTCATCTTCATCATCTTTAATAAGTGTTACCTATCCTGATGATAGTGACGTTGATGACAGGGATTCCATGTACCAAATGGATAGGCTTTCCCATGCCCAAGGGTATGAGGTTTTCTTCGGGGGGAATTTTTCGGATATAGTAATCCACAATGATAACGGAAACGGAAAAAGGCTCGTTATTTTCAAGGATTCTTTCGCAAACTGCTTCGTGCCGTTTTTGGCCGGACATTATTCGGACATACTGATGATAGACCTTAGGTATCTCGATGAACCTATTAAGGATGTTTTGGATGGGTTTGGGGAATATGATGATCTGATCTTCATGTATAATACGATAAAGCTGGCACAAGATACTGACCTTTACAAGCTTTCCGAGTATATCGAAGATGATGGTGACTCTTTTGTAGATAAAGGAGACTCAGACATAGTGACAGACGATGATTCGGACATAATGATAGATGACGATTCTGACATAATGATAGATGATGACTCTGACATAATGATAGATGATTGACAGGCAGGATGGGTATATGGAAAGAAGGGTTATTTCCACTGAAGCCAAAAAGGAAGATGAGAAAACAGAAAAGAGCCTAAGGCCTTTGTCCCTTAAGGACTATATAGGCCAGGAGAAGATAAAGGACAATCTTAAGGTATATATAGAGGCTGCAAAAAAAAGGAATGAGCCTCTGGACCATGTGCTTTTTTACGGGCCTCCGGGGCTTGGAAAGACCACTCTTTCCGGAATAATAGCCGAAGAGATGGGCGTTAACATGAAGGTAACATCAGGTCCTGCCATCCAGCGTCCGGGGGAGCTTGCAGCCATACTTAACGCCCTCAAGGAAAACGATGTGCTTTTCATAGACGAGATCCATAGGTTGAACCGCCAGGTGGAAGAGGTGCTTTATCCTGCCATGGAGGATTTTTCGATAGATATCGTGGTGGGAAAGGGGACGGGAGCCAGATCCATCAGGCTAAGCCTTCCAAAGTTTACCCTGATAGGGGCTACCACCAGGGCGGGGCTTCTTAGCGCCCCCTTAAGGGACAGGTTTGGGGTCGTAAACCATATGGAGTACTATTCCGAAGATGAGCTGTTTGTGATCATAATGAATTCCGCCAAGAAGCTTTCGGTGGACGTGGATGAGGAAGGCGCAAGGGAGCTTGCCAAAAGATCCAGGGGAACCCCCCGTCTGGCAAACAGGCTTCTTAAAAGGGTGAGGGATTTTGCGCAGGTAAAGTATGATGGCAGGATCACACAGGAGGTGGCAAGGTTCGCATTGGAGCTTCTGGACGTCGATTCACTGGGATTGGATGTCATGGACAGAAAGATCCTCCTTACCATCCTCGAAAAATTTTCAGGGGGACCTGTGGGATTGGATACAATAGCATCCTCCGTGGGTGAGGACGCGGGAACGATAGAAGACGTTTATGAGCCGTATCTCGTACAGAATGGATTCATAAACAGGACTCCCAGGGGCAGGGAAGCGACGGAGCTTGCCTTTTTACATTTTGGAATGAAAAAACAAGACCCGGTGTAACAGTCTAAAAGGAGATATTTATGTCTGATAAAAACAGGGCAAAGGTTCTGATAGGTGGGAGCATCTATGAATTATATGGGTTTGAGAGTGAAGAATACCTGCAGAAGGTGGCCGGATTTATCAATACCAAGATAGAAGAAATAGAAGGATCCCAAACTTCTTCCAATCTGTCTTTGGAAAGAAAATCGGTCTTGATAGAGCTAAACCTTGCCGATGAGTATTTCAAGGCCAAAAAACAGGCCGAAAACATGGAAATGGAGCTAAAGGATAAGGAAAAGGAACTCTACGACCTGCGCCATAGCCTGGTAGAGGCCCAGATGAAGGGTGAAACCCAAAATGAGCATTTGCAGGCCATAGAAGAAGAAAACAAAAAGCTTGCGATAGAAAATGCGGCGCTTAAGGAGAGGCTCTTATCCATGAATGAAAGACATAAGGAAGAAGAAAGCCTCGCGGAAAAAAGTGCTAAGGATGATGGCACGCAGAATTATAACGTAAATCAGGGCGTAAATAATAATGGAAACCCGGGAGTAAATAATAATCAAAATAACAACAAAAAAAATAAGCACAAGCATAAATGAAAAAAACATGTGAAAAAATTAACAAACCCGAACTGCTATGCCCCGCCGGAAACATGGAGATATTTGAGTCTTTGATAGATGCCGGGGCAGATGCCATATATGGTGGGGCCCAAAGGTTTTCCGCCAGGGGAAGGGCAAGGAATTTTTCGGAAGATGAGCTCTTAAGGGCGATAGATATCTCCCATATCCACGGAAAGAGATTTTACCTGGCGCTAAATACTTTGGTAAGGGATGATGAATTCAAGGATCTGTATTATATTTTACTACCCTTATATGAAGAGGGATTAGATGCCGTAATAGTCCAGGATCTGGGGGTATTTTCCTTCATCAAGGATCACTTCCCAAACCTTCCCCTTCATGCCAGCACGCAGATAAGCGCATATGGGCACCATGGCTTTTCTCTCCTTGGGCAAATGGGTTTTGACAGGGCAGTGCTTCCAAGGGAGCTTTCATTGTCACAGATAACAAAGATCCATGATAATTGCGATATAAACCTGGAGTGTTTTATTCATGGGGCCTTGTGCTTTTGTTATTCGGGGCAGTGCATGATGAGCAGCATGATAGGAGGTAGGAGCGCAAACAGGGGAACTTGCGCGCAAAGCTGCAGGAAGCAATACGGTATATATGAAAATGGAAAAAAAACGGCAAAAGGATATCCCTTAAGCCCCAAGGATCTGTGCACCGTAAAGACCATAAATAGCCTTATCGAAATAGGGGTAACATCTTTCAAAATAGAAGGAAGGATGAAGGATAAGGATTATGTGGAAGGTACTGCCGGAATATACAGGGAAATAATAGACAGGGCAGGGGAATTATCCCAGAGGCAATTAAACGAAAAAATAAAAGAGCTTAAACAATACGGAAACAGGTCGGGATTCACCAATGGATATCAGCTGGGGAAAACAGACAGGTCCATGATATCATTTAACAGCCCGTCAATACAAAAAGAGAAAATAAAGACCGAAGGTTACGCGAAAAAGAAGGTGCCCATATATGTGGAATTGGAAATAAAAGAGGAAAAGCCCATCTTTGCGAAGGTAAAAAATGGTGGGACAAAGCTTTCTTTTGCCGTAGGAAGGGCAGAAAAAGCCAGGGAAAACCCAACTGAAAAAAAGACCATTGAAAAGCATCTTAAAAAAACCAAAAACACTGAATACGATATAATTCCCGATATAAAAATGGATGAAGGGATCTTCGTCCCCTTAGGCGAAATAAACAGGTTAAAAAGAGACATAATAGAAGGGGTAAGGGATAAGACTTTATCCGGATTCAAAAGGAAACACAAGGAAAATAATCCGGAAGATTTTTTTGAAGATTTTTTCGTAGATTCTTTTGAAAAAATCCCCGAAAAGGCCGTAAACACAAAGATTTGTGATAAGCTTTTTGTGACGGTTTCAAACCATGGGCAGTTAAGCTATTGCCTAGGCAGGGAAGAGCCCTCATACGTGGGGCTTGACTGCCATTATTTTCCCATGGATGATAAACTAAAGGAAATAACAGGACAAATAAGAGAAAAAGGAAAAAAGCCCGTATACCTTCTTCCCGTGGTCTTTAGGGATGACTTTTCGGAAGAATTTGAGAGGGATTTTCATTACGTAAGGGAGGCGGGGTTTAGTGCATATATGGTAAGGGCTTTTGATGAGATTGGTTTTTTAAGGAAAATGGAAGAAAGAGCCCCCGTATGGTGTGATGCCAATATCTATACCTTTAATACCCTCTCGGAAAGATTCCTTGATGAATGCGGGATATCTTGTGACTGCGTTCCCTTGGAATTAAATGAAAGGCAGCTTACCCAAAGAAAAATGACTAAAAGCATGGTCATGGTATATGGATATACCCCCCTTATGCTAACGGCGCAGTGCCTTTTAAAAAACACAAAGGGAAGGTGCCGGAAGGATGGGAATAAAGGTAGGAATAAAGGTGAGAATTTTTTCCTTGAAGATGAAAGAAAAAAGAGGTTTAGGGTAGGTAAGCTTTGTGACATATGCGCCAACAGGATATACAACTGTGTGCCTGTTTCCCTGTTTGGGGTGGCAGATAAGGTAATGGATATGAAGCCTTGTATCCTGAGGATGGATTTTGTTTTTGAGGATGATGATGAAATGGATATGGTTTTTGACTTGTATGTAAATAGCTTCCAAAAAATGAAGGCAAAAAAACCCGTTTTTGACTTTACCTACGGGCATTTTAGAAGAGGGGTGTAGTGATGGTCACTGTGACTTTGGAGGTATCTAAATACCTGATGCTGATACTTTTTGCCATATACACATTTAGGTCCTATGCTTCCCTTTCTCATGGCTCTAAGGAGGAAAGGAGGAGAAGGGCAACCATCGCCCAGAGGATAATAATCTTTTTGTTTATCTTCATTGGCTTTCTTGATCTTTATGTTTATACCGGGGATATCGGGGTGGTTTTTTTTATGGTGACAGAGGTCTTGGTCATGATTTTTTTCATGTTGGGATTTTGGATACTTTACCCCAATGCGCCCGGTCTTCTCATAAACCATATGGTATTATTTCTTTCGGTGGGATTGCTTATGCTCGAGAGGCTTGATTTTTCTTTGGCCGTAAGGCAGCTCATTTTTACATTTTTTTCATCCGTGGTATCGCTGGCCGTGCCCTTCTTTATAAAAAAGTTTCATATCTGGAACCGTCTTACATTTATTTACCTTTTGGCGGGTCTTGGGGGGCTTTTCCTTGTGATATCTACCGGGGCTACCAGTTACGGGGCAAAGCTTTCCCTGTCGATAGGGGGGATTTTGTCCATACAGCCTTCGGAGTTTGTTAAGATTATTTTCGTTTTTCTTATAGCATCCATGCTTTCCAAAGACACCTCATTTAAGAATGTAGTGGTAACTACCCTGGCAGCAGTGCTCCATGTGGGCGTTTTGGTGGTCTCCAAGGATCTGGGGGCTGCCCTTATCTTTTTTGTGGTATATATAGCGATGCTTTATGTGGCAACGAAAAACCCCGGCTATGCCATTTTGGGTCTGGGAGTAGGCGTTATGGGGGCTTTGGCAGGATACAGGCTTTTCGCCCATGTAAGAACCAGGATAATCGCCTGGAAAAATCCCTTTGATCCTTCCATAGTGGAGGGTGCGGGATGGCAGGTGGCACAGTCTTTATTTGCCATCTGTTCGGGAGGATGGTTTGGGACGGGGCTTTTTTTGGGGTATCCTTCGTCCATTCCGGTGGTGGAAGAGGACTTTATCTTTGCCGCGATAGCAGAAGAGCTTGGGGGATTGTTTTCGATTTTTTTGATACTCATCTGCATATCCTGCTTCCTTTTGATATTAAATATCGCCATGCAGATAAAAGATCCCTTCTATAAGCTGGTCGCGTTGGGCCTTGGAACCTGTTACATGATCCAGGTGTTTCTCATGATAGGGGGCGTTATAAAATTCATCCCCTCCACTGGGATCACCCTTCCTTTCGTAAGCTATGGAGGGTCGTCCCTTCTTAGCAGCTTCATACTCTTTAGCATCATACTGGGGATGTATACCACACAAAAAAAGTAAGGAACGTTCTATAGTTCCTAACCACGGCAACGGTTGACATAAAATGAAAATTGATCTATAATTTCGTATATGGGTATTTTGATATGGCTATTTTAAGGGTTGGGAAGAAAAAGCATAAGGAGACGGGGTTTGACGCCCCTGACATGATAGACCTTAACGATGGATACGAAAGTCCAAAGAAAAAGGCAAAAAGGGAAAGAAACCGCGAATATGCCGTGGTTACTTATTTTTTCCTTTTTCTTTTCGTGGCACTGATAGGTTATTTTGGATGGATCCTTTTCGCGAGGGCCGAAACCATCATAAACAGTTCCTATAACAAACGCTCCGAAATCTACGCCCAAAGGGTTCAAAGGGGGAGCATACTTTCTTCCGACGGGGAGGTTTTGGCCTATTCCAAAGAAGATGATGATGGTGGGGAAGATAGGATCTACCCATATGGTGAAGTGTTTGCCCATGCGGTGGGATATGACATAAAGGGAGGAGCAGGGCTCGAAGATGAGGCCAATTTCTACCTCCTTAGGTCCCATACCTTTATCACATCCTACCTGGCGAATGAAGTGACCGGGAACAAGAACATAGGGGATAATGTAATAACCACCTTGGACGCCGGGGTACAGGAGGCTGCGTATGAGGCCATAGGCGACTATAGGGGGGCGGTGGTGGTGATACAGCCTTCCACCGGTAAGATTATTGCGATGGCGTCAAAGCCGTCCTTTGACCCCAATACCTTGGAGTCGGACTGGGATGACATAGTGGGGGATGATGAAGGAGATTCTCCCCTTCTGAACAGGGCATCTCAAGGTCTTTATCCCCCGGGATCTACTTTCAAGATATTTGCCGCCTTGGAGTATTTCAATGAAAAATCTACCGGGGAAAGCTTTTCATATTATTGCACAAGTTCCATCACAAAGGGGGACTCTACCATACATTGTTACGCGAATGCCTCCCATGGGGAGCTTTCCCTAAAGAAGGCTTTTGCCAAGTCGTGCAACTGTGCGTTCGCGTCATTGGGATATGAAATAGATCTACCCTCGTACAGAAAGCTGGTGGAAAAAGCTCTCTTTAATGACAGTCTTCCCGTGTCCTTTGCATATAGCAAAAGCTCCTTTTCCATGCCGGACGACCCTTCCGATGAAGAGCTGATGCAGACCGTGATAGGGCAGGGTAATACCCTGGTCACCCCTCTTCATATGGCTCTGGTGGTATCTGCCATAGACAACAAGGGTGTGCTTAGGTATCCTTACATGATAGATAAGATTGAGAGCAGCTCCGGTGGAGAGGTAGAGACATTTGAGCAAAAGGACAAGAAAAGGCTCTTTTCAAAAAAAAGCTCCAAAACTCTCAGGGAGTACATGAGGTATACCGTAACTGACGGGACCGCAAAAGACCTTAATGTCTCTTCCTACAAGGCTTACGGAAAGACCGGGTCTGCCGAGTATTCAGACACGTTGGACCTTACCCATTCGTGGTTTGTGGGTTTTGCCAAAAAGGACGGATATGAGGATATCGCGATAGCCGTCATAGTGGAAAAGTCGGGATCCGGGAGTAAGTACGCCGTGCCTGTGGCAAAAAAAGTATTTGATGAATATTTCAGCAAATGAAAAATGTTATTTTTATCGATTCTTAAAATAGTAGGAATAGTATTACTGTGCCTTTTGGGGTTTTTTGTCCTTGTGGCGGCGTTGGTTTTGTTTGTGCCCGTAAGGTTTTATGCGGATATGGAAAACCATGACCATATGTCGGCAAGGGCGGGGGGCTCTTTTCTTCTTTTTGTCATAAGGTTTAGGGCAGAATATGAAAAAGACAGGCCAAAAATAGTATTTAGGATATTCGGTATACCTGTATTTGACAGCTCGAAGAAAAAGAAAAAAAAGAAAGATGCTACAGATAAGAATGAAAATACAGATAATGATATAGATAGGAATGAAAATATAGATAATGATATAGATAGTAATATAGACAATAACGAAGATGAAAATAATGATAATAAGGAAAAGTCCCCGGAAGGGACAAATGACAGGGAGGCTGTAATAAGAACCGAAGATCTTGGGGAAGATATGCCCCAAAAAGAAAAAGAGCCCCCGGAAGCATCCGAAAAAAAAGCCGAAAGAAAAAAAAGAGACAAAAAAAAGAATAAGCATAGGGAGAAAAATAAGGGTAAAAATAAGGAGAAAAATAAGAAAAAAAATAAAAAGGGCGTTATTTTCGGATTGGAGTCTGATGAGCTAAAGGAGGTTATATCTTTTCTTTTGGGACAGGTAAAGGATCTTCTTTCAAGGATACATTTTAAGAAGCTTAAGGGAAATGCGTCGTTTTCATTGCAATCTCCGGACAGTACGGGGCGTTTGGTGGGATTTATGTCCCTTCTTCCCTTTATGTATTCAAAAAAGCTCTTTCTTTATCCTGATTTTACCTCGGATAGGATGTATTTTGATGGCGAAATCAGCATGAAGGGGCATCTTAGGCTGATAGGAATACTTGTCATTGCGATAAGGGTAATAAGAAACAAAACGATAAAGAAGGCATTGAGAAATTTATGATATCATATGGAATACGCGTAATATTTTAGGAGGATTTTAATTATGGCGAACAATGATTTTAAGGCTACCGTAGAGTCTTTGTTTTCAGGGATGGATACCTTCATTAACACCAAGACCGTGGTGGGAGAGCCCATAAACGTAGGCGATGATACGCTCATACTCCCCCTGGTGGAGGTAACCTTTGGTGTGGGGGCAGGTGCATTCGGGGGAGAAAAGGGGAATAACGCCGGTGGAGGATTGGGCGGAAAGATGTCCCCAAACAGCGTCCTTGTCGTAAAGGGAGACAAGGTAAAGCTTGTCAATATAAAGAACCAGGATGGTATCACCAAGGTATTGGATCTTTTGCCAGAGGTGGTGGACAAGATTTCCGGCAAGGTCAAAAATAAAAATGGCGAAAAGGACCTATCCAAAGAGGAGATTACGGAAATAATAGAAGATAATATCAAAGAGTCGGATGACTGATCAGATTTATAGTGAACCTTACGAGTCGTGGCGTCGGAGACGAAAAAACAGCCAAGGGCAAAGCCTTTGGCTGTCGGTTTTCGTGCTTTTTGTGCAAACCCCAGTGAAAAGGCAGCCTTAAGCCCTTTCGACTTTTCCGGACTTGAGGCAGCTGGTGCACACGTGCATCTTACGCCTGTTGGTTCCATCGGGGACGCGTACCGTCTTTATGTTTGCATGCCACATCTTGTTGGAACGCCTGTGGGAGTGGCTCACCTTCTTCCCGAAATGGACTCCTTTGCCGCAAATCTCGCATTTTGCCATTGTTACCACCTCCTTACTCAAACAGCCTGCGCATGGTGCCGCGCCGGGCTGGAATTTCCTTGTGAAAAATCACAACTTCACTATTCTATCACAATGGAGGATAAAAATCAACTAAAATTTTACTTTTTCTTACAAAACATCTTTATTTTTTCACGAAATCATAGTATAATGGTACGGATGATTTTTGGTAGCTATACGCTTCGTGTGCATCAGTGTATTTCCATTTCACGTGGAGGATTTTTATGAATGGTCAGATAAACAATGAGCTGGGAAAAGTGGTGATAAGCCAGGACGTCATATCCACCTATGCGGGCTCCGTGGCAGTAGAGTGCTTTGGCATCGTGGGCTTTGGAAGCATGTCCATGACTGACGGAATAGTGAAGGTACTTAAAAAAGAAAAGATTACCAGGGGCATCAGGGTGAGGGTCGATGAGGATGGGATATATCTTGACTTCCATCTGATTTTTGCCTACGGCGTCAACATAAAGACGGTGACGGATAACCTCATAGACACCGTGAAATACAAGGTGGAAGACTTCACGGGGCTCAAAATTGCCCGGATAAACATTTACGTTGACGGTGTTAGCGTGATAGATTAAGGAGGGTTAAGCGTTGAGTGTAGAAAGTATAGATGCCAAGTTGCTTTCTAAGATGTTCCTTGCGGGGGCAGCAAGCTTAGAGGCCAGAAAGGAATACATAAATGATTTAAACGTCTTCCCGGTACCGGACGGGGATACGGGGACGAACATGACCATGACCATACTTTCCGCGGTGGGGGAGGTATCGGTCTTGGAAGACCCTTCGATGAAGGAGTTGTCAAAGGCCATATCCTCAGGATCCCTAAGGGGCGCCAGGGGGAATTCCGGTGTCATTCTCTCCCAGCTTTTAAGGGGGTTTTCCCGTACGATAGCAGATACGGAAGAAATAGACATAAATATCATGGCAGAAGCCTTTGAAAAGGCGGTGGAAACAGCGTACAAGGCTGTCATGAAGCCCATGGAAGGCACGATTCTTACCGTGGCAAGAAATATCAGCGAGAAGGCCTCGGACATGAAGGATACGGGCGTTGGATTCGAAGAGTTTTCCGGGGCTATTTTGGAAGTGGGGCAGGAAGCTTTGGACAAAACGCCCGAGCTTTTGCCTGTCCTAAAGGAGGCGGGGGTTGTGGACTCCGGCGGAGCGGGGCTTTTGGAAATACTTAAAGGCGCCCGGGACGCCCTCCTTGGGAAGGAAGTGGATTATTCAAAGCTTGAAGCAAATGAAGCTCCCCGTCCGTTAAAGATATCAAAGGAAGTTAATGACGATATTAAATTTGGCTATTGCACCGAATTTATCATTGTCCTTGACAGGCCCCTTGATGATGATGAGATTACGGACTTTAAGGCGTTTTTGAACGGCATCGGGGACTCCATAGTGTTTGTCCCCGATGATGAGATAGTAAAGATCCACGTTCACACTAATGAGCCGGGAAATGCCATTCAGAAGGCTTTGGGCTACGGATCGCTCAGCAGGATAAAGATAGACAATATGAGGGAAGAGCACCAGGAGAGGCTCTTTAAGGATTCACTAAAGCTTGCCAGGGAACAAAAGGAAGCCGATGAAAAGGCGGCTGATAAGAAAACGGGAGAATCCTTCGCAAAAAACATGCACAAGGAAAACGGATTTGTTGCGGTATGCGCGGGAGAGGGGATGACCGAAATATTTAAGGACCTTGGGACTGACCGGGTGATAATGGGCGGCCAGACCATGAATCCTTCTACCGATGACATAGTAAAGGCGGCGGAAAAGATAGATGCGGACAATATCTTCATCCTTCCCAACAACAAAAACATCATCATGGCGGCAAACCAGGCAAAAGACATCATTGAAGACAAAAACGTCATCGTGATAGAGACAAAGACGATCCCGCAGGGAATAGCAGCCCTCATAAGCTTTACCCCGGACATTCCTCCCGATGATAATAAAGAAAACATGAAGGAGGCGATAGATCAGATAAGGAGCGCCCAGGTGACGTATGCGGTACGGGATACCACCATAGAGGGAAAGTCCATAGAAAAGGATGATTACATGGCCATAGGAGATGACGGACTCCTTGCGTCGGGAAAGGATCTTGAGGATGTGGTCATCTCGATGATAGAAAAGATGGCGGATGATGATTCGGAGATCATCAGCCTTTACTATGGGGCAGACATTGATGGAAAGGATGCGCAGACAGTATCGGAAAGGCTAAGGGAAAAATATCCCGACTGTGAAATAGAGGTAAACGATGGAGGCCAGCCCGTGTACTATTACATAGCATCGGTGGAGTGATTAAAGAGGCAAAAAAAGCTTGACTTTTGCCGGATAAAGTAGTATAATGGTGAACCGTACGTTGACCGTGAAAGGAGGTGTGACCCAATGTCCATTTGTCCAAAAAACAAATCTTCCAAGGGAAGAAGGGACAAGAGAAGAGCAAACTGGAAGATGAGTGCTCCTACTCTTGTTAAGTGCAGCAAGTGCGGTGAGCTTATGGTTCCTCACAGGGTCTGCAAGAACTGTGGCTCTTACAATAAGAAGGAAATCATAGCCATGGATGCGTGATGAAAACAGACCTCCGGGCGCTAAGGCGCTTGGGGGTTTTTCATATGCGTCAAAAATAAACGGGATGGAATAATGAAAGAACGTTTTAACTATGTTATTTCCCTGTCCCTTCTCATCTGTCTTATTATCCTCGGAGCGATATCACACGGACAGGATGCGGAAAGGAAGGAAGTAACGCACACCATAAAGTATGATTTAACATATGCGGAAGGCACTGATGAATCGGGGGATTTTGAAGGGCTTAAATCTTCATGGCTGGATTACCCGGGAGTGATAGCCCATGCGGGAGGTGCCATGAGGGAAGCAGGCACCTTGTACACGTATACAGGCTGCAAGGAGGCCTTTGAGCAAAACTATCTGCTGGGGCACAGGGTATTTGAATTCGATTTTCTTCCCACCACCGACGGGAGTCTTGCCCTTACCCATGAATGGGAAGATGATAAGGAGCTGACATCATCTGAGTGGAAGCAGGTCAAGGTAGAGGGCAAATACACATCCCTTCTCATAGGGGATCTTCTGGACATCATGGTCAAATACCCTGATATTTATGTCGTAACCGATACCAAGCTCACGGATGACGATGATGTTAAATCGGAATTTGATATTATTTACAAAGAGTGCATGGAAAGGGACCCAAACCTTCTTGACAGGATAGTGCCGCAGATATATACAAACGGGATGTATGGCGTAATAATGGATGTCTATGACTGGAAGAGCGTGATTTATACCACCTACAAGACCAGGAAGGACAAGGATGTTACGGCAAAGGACATAGTGGATTTTGCAAAGGACAAGGAAAATATTTGCGTAATTACTGCCAGTGTGAAGGACGATAGGTTTGGGGAAGAGGGCGCAAAGCTGGTTCATGATGCGGGGATGCTCCTTTTCAGGCATACCGTGAATGACTACACCCTGATGACGAAATGCCATGGGGAAGGGTCGGACGGATTTTATACCGACACCCTCCTGCCGTCAGATGTCACACTCATGTATTCGTTGGAATGAGGGGTGCATGGAGAAAATTTTAATTTTGGCAAAAATGCTTTCTTGATTTTACCACATGTCTCTGCATGGGATATTTACAGCTAATTTGTGTATTATTGATGTATTTTTCGCTTTTTGTGCTTTTTTTTAACAATATTCTTGAAATTTTCTTTGGTAAGTGATAAAATTGTCTTATACGTTTTTAAAGGAGGCGGGAAAGACCGTTTCCGTATCGCACCGGCTGAGGGGTGAAGGTTACTATCCTGCCCGGGCTGTGTGCATCATTAACCCATTTACTTAAGCACTGTTACGGGAGAGCCTTTTGGATCAGACGGGGGTGATCTTGTGGCAGGACATCAGATTCAGGAGGTATGGTCCAATGGCAATAGGAACTTACGAGCAATACAAGGAAAGGTTGCTCAAGATGAAACCAAACGTATATCTTCACGGCAAGAAGATTGACCGCTCTAACGGAAAGACCGGTGCCGAGAGGGACTTGGCAGATTGGGTAAAGGGTGGCGCATACGTTATGAAGCAGTGCTATGATACTGCGAATGACCCTGAGTATGCCGATGTCTGTGTTATAGATGACGGCAATGGAAAGAAGCACAATAGGTGCTGCCACATAAATCAGTCCAAGGAAGATCTTTTGACAAAGCAGCTCATGACCCGTCTCATCTGTCACAGGGTGGGTGGCTGCATGCAGAGGTGCATGGGTACGGACGCCATCAACGCCCTGTATTCTGTTACCTATGACTGCGACCAGGCTACGGGCACCGAGTATCACCAGAGATTAAAGAAATACATCGAGTACCTTCAGGAGTATGACCTTGTGGCTAACTGTGCGCAGACCGACGTGAAGGGTTCGCGTAACAAGAAATACAAGAGGGCGCACCAGCAGCCCGATCCTGACCAGTTCGTGCATGTTGTAGATACTGACGTGGACGGTGTCGGCATAGACGGAAAGCCCTGCAAGGGTATCATCGTAAGGGGAGCCAAGATATGTAACTCCAACGCTCCTTATGTGGATGAGATCGTGGTTAACCCCACGAAGTTCATGGATGAGGAGGATAAGGACTATGCCGTAGCTTTCGCCCTTCCTGCTGACTGGGACGGTATAAAGCTCATGGCCCTTCCCGGACTTCACCACAAGAGGACAAACCTTGACGCGCCGTTCGCGAAAATAGGTGACGTAGAGTCACTCACCATCTTTGATGATGTGTTCGTTCCTTACGAGCGCGTGTTCATGTGTGGGCGTGACAATGAAGGCGTATGTCGCTTCGCCGGCTACCTTGCCCTGATGTTTGCCCATTATCACCGTCATTCCTACACGGGATGCAAGACCGCAGTGTCTGAGGTAATAGCTTCACAGGCAGCCCTTGTAGCTGAGGTAAATGACATTGCCAAGGAGTCACATGTACGCTCAAAGCTTTGCGATATCATCCAGACGGCTGAGCTGGTGTTCGCTGCCGGACAGCAGGCAGGTCACAGGGCGCAGGAGTTCCCTTCGGGACAGTGGGTGCCTGATGAGATCCTTACCAATGCGGGCCGCCGTCTTGCGGGACACAATATCTACCATGAGTATGAGACCATGGCAGACCTTACGGGTGGTATCTGCGCATCGCTTCCCACGGAGGAGAGCTTCTTTGCTGAGGAGACGGCAGAGCTTTGCAACAAGTACATCCAGAGGAATCCTGCGTGGAGCACTGAGGATACGCACCGCGTGATGCGTATGATGGAGAACAAGCTCTGCGATTCCTTCGAGGCAGCCCAGGCGGTAGCCGGTGTACATGGCGGTGGATCACCCCTTATGGAGGAGATCACACTCATGAGCCGTTACGACCTTGAGGAACTGAAGAAGATAGCCAAATATCTTGCAGGCATCCCGGGATATGAAAAGTGTCCGCGTTACGAGAGGGAGTATGCATCCCCGAGGTCCATGTTGGCACGTTTCGATGCCTCAAAAAAGAAATAATATGACAGAATGTTTGTGACTATTGACCCCCACATCGTGTGGGGGTCTTTTTGCAATATCGGTTACACTATCCTTCTAAAAAACTTTTGGGAACTAAGGACAATTCAAACGGTTAACCCGTGCGCTGAAGAACGGCTTTAACTTGGAAGCTATCTTTATAGAATATTCTATTTGGTAAGATCGTCTTGAGTCAGTGTTAAGACATGCCGGGAAATGGGACGCCTATGTTAAAAAGTGAAAAGGACATGATACAACGCTTCATACGAAGGTCACTTATCTCAAGAAGCTGGCAGAAATCAAAAGAGATCTTTTTGTGAAAATCAAATTAAACATATTGAAAACTATTCGTTTTGTCATCCAGCATCACCCTGACTGGAATGATGAAGTTGTTAATGGTACATGGTACCAACGTTCAACGTTGTTAAAAGTAACAGAAAAAAGTCCTTGGCAGGAAATCGACCAGCTGAAAGCAGAGCACGACGCAATAGAAATGGAGGTGGCAGGAGGTCATAGATATTATGACGACTTTGTTTGATCAGGAAACAATAATGAAAAACCATGATGCAGCACTTAGGAAAGAAGTGCAAAACGAGACACGTAAGAAACTCTATAAATTCCTTGTTTATAGGGCGTTGTGAGCAGTGAAGAGTGTAACGAGATCCTTGATGAGATCAAATACGGTATGAAGATTTGGATGGAAGAGTGCTAAAAAA
>CAJOPH010000026.1 GCA_905236805.1 uncultured Eubacterium sp.
AGCGACACCTGCCTCATCGGCAGTCTTTGCTATCTCAGCGTTGGCCGTGATGTCCCCGCCGAATACCACGAGGGCGTCCACTCCCGCGTCAATCATCTGCTGGCAATACTCTGTTACCTTGTCCACGTCAGCCTGTGCATCCAGCACGTTCACCGTGGCGCCCTGTCCCTCTGCATACTCCTGGAAGGAAGTGCCGATAAGGCCACCCCAAGGAGCCGCCGTATTGATCGTGACATAGCCTATCCTCTTGCCGGAAAGGTCAACTGAGCTGTAGTCCAGGTTCGCATCAGCCTCACTCCCTGCCGCAGCGGATGAATCGGACGAAGCATCGCCCGAGCCGCCTTCTGCAGAAGCCGTTGACTCCTGGGAAGCGTCACCCGAGCCGCCTCCACTATTGCTGTCCCCACTTCCTCCACACGCAGCCAGGGAAATGGACATTGCGCCCACCAGTAAAAGCGACGCCAGTTTCTTTAATTTAACCATTGGTCTTTACCTCCTAAAATATAGAAAAATGGTTTGGTAAAAACATTGAACAATGAATTTACCATATATCAGATACTGCCCATTTTAAAGCAGATATCTCGCACATATTTACGAAAAGGCTTGCCATCTCAAAAATGGTCTCTACTCATCATCGCTCTTGGTCGATGTAAACCTGTCCACGATAAGAACGATGATAAGGATGATGCCGGTAACGAGGTTCACGCGCTCCGTGCTCCAGAACATGGTACTCATCATGGTCGAGAGCGTCCTCATTATCAGGATACCCAAAAGCACATGTACCGCGGTACCCTTACCGCCTGTCATCTTGATGCCGCCTATGACGCACGCCGATATCGGGAAGGTGCCAAGGGCGGTACCCTGGGTATATATGGCGGCTCCGTTAAAGGCCACCATGAAGAAACCCGTCATTCCCGCCAATACCCCGCAGATAACGAACGTGGTAAACGCCGTCTTTGACACCGAGATGCCGGCGAATTCGGCTGCCTCGGGATTGTCACCCACTATGTGAAGCCTGTTGCCGTAGCTGGTCTTGTACATCCACCAGAACACGGCCGCCACGAACAGTGCGAAGATGACGACCATGGGCGTGAGCCACTTTATCCCTAATATATTATATTTTGCGATGTTAGTCAAGACGGACTTGTCCACTGCAGAGTAACTGTCCCTTGCGTAATTCATAACAAGACCCTGAAAGATATAGTTTGTGGCTATAGTAGCTATCAGCGAGGAAATCCCTATCTTCGTGATAATAAAGCCGTTGAAAGCCCCTAGGATACCCCCAACCACGACGGCGCTTATCAGTCCCAGGATTATGCAAAGGGCGGGAGATATGCCCGCATTATATGCCATATTAAATACTGTCACCAGTATGACCCCACAGAAGGTGGCGTTGTATCCCACCGAAAGGTCTATATTGCCCGCTATCATGACCAAAGAAAGCCCCAGGCAGCACAGACCAAACTGCGCCGTGTACAAAAATACATTGTAAAAGCTCCCCGTGAAGCCGTCTATCCCGATGAATGCCACGAACAGCAGCACCACGAGAATGAGTATAGAATTGTTGTCCTTCAGGAACCTCTCCCACTGGAAAGAGGCCTTAGGCGTATTTACTGTTTTTTCTTCCATAGCTTTATCCCCTTTCCTTCAAGCGCGTCCAACGAAAGGACGAATACCATTATGAGTCCCATTACCACCCATCTCATGTAGAGCGGGAGGTTTAGCATCGTAAATCCGCTAAGCAGCACACCATAGAAGAGCACCCCTATGATGGTACCCCATACGGAGCCCTTGCCGCCTTCCACCGCACAGCCGCCAAGGACCACGCAGAGGATGACCTCCATTTCCTTTCCGGAGGCTGCCTGGGGGTTTGAGCTCTTTACATTGGCCATGGTGACTACCGCAGCCAACGCGCAGCAAAGTCCCAGTATGAGGTAGGCTATGGCTATGTTTCTCTTGAACCTGATGCCGGAGAACCTGGCCGCCACGGGGTTTGACCCTATGACGTACATCTGTTTGCCGTATACGGTCTTTGACAGCAAAAATCCAAGTACCAGCGCCACCAGGATAAACCATATGATAAGGATCGATATCGGTCCGAATGATGCGGTTCCAAACCACTGGAATGCGGCTGAGCAGTCATTCGGAATGACCAAAACAGACCCCGCCGACGCCATCAGCGCCAGGGCTCCGTATACCGAACTCATTCCCAATGACGCTATGAATGAATTTAATTTCACATATGCCACCAGCACACCGTTCACGAGTCCGCACAAGGCTCCCACTGCCAGTGTGCCCACGATGCCGCAGAAGGCATTGTCGGTATTCATCATGAACAGGGCGCATATACAGCACAGGAAGGTCAGCTGATTTCCCACGGAAAGGTCTATATTACCCGTGATCATGACCAGGGTCATGCCAAAGGCTATGATCCCGGTATAAAGCTGCTGCCTCAATATCTGTCCCAGGTTCGACGGGGCCAAAAAGACCAGTCCCCCGGGAAATCCCCTCGTGATCTGAATGATTATCTCGAAAAGTATCGCCACCACGATCATCGCGATGAACACGGACGCGCCGTTCATGGAGAGGATCTTCTTAATAGCGGATTCTTCGTTTTTCTTGGTATCAGCCATCAGTCATCACCCCCTTCGGCGGCTTCTTGCGCCTTTACGACATTCTCCTTTGCTTCTGCTTCCATGGCTATCATCTCTTCTTTTTCTTCTTCCAGGACTTCGTGGAAATTCTCCGTGAAGTTGCCGCCCAGTGCCCACTTTAGAACCTCTTCCCTGGACAGATCATCGGTGATGGGCAGCTGCGAGGTCTTCTTTCCTTCGAATACCGTGATGACCGAGTCACACACTCCCATGATCTCTTCTATCTCGGAAGATACCACTATGATGGCCATGCCCTGCTTGGCAAGGTCGGAAAGTATTCCGTATATCTCCGACTTCGATCCCACGTCTATTCCCCTCGTCGGCTCATCCACTATGAGGACTCCGGGGTTTATCATGAGCCATTTGGCTACGACGACCTTTTGCTGGTTCCCCCCTGAGAGGTTTCCCACCAGCTGGTTCACTGAAGGAGCCTTTATGGAAATGGACTTCATGTATTCATCGGCGGCTTTTTTCTGTGCCTCCGTGTTTACCACTCCTGCGGGTGAAAGATCGGGAAGCTTTACCAGGGTCATATTGAGCAGTATGGACAATGGCAGAGCCAGCCCTTCCTTCTTCCTGTCTTCCGTGCAAAATCCCACGCCCGCCTTTATGGCTGCCACGGGGTCATGCGGCTTCAAGGGCTTTCCATCTATCAGGACCTCTCCCGAATCATACTTGTCCACACCGAATATGGCCCTCATGATCTCTGAACGCCCCGCGCCGACCAGCCCGAAGAAACCGACCACTTCGCCTTTTTTTACCTCAAAGGATACATCCTCGAAGACCCCTTTGCTCGTCAGATTCTTAACAGAGAGCTTTACGTCCCCTATCTCTGCCGGCTCTTTCACGTACAGGTTTTCCAGCGGCCGGCCTATCATGTTTGCTATGAGCTCATCTTCCGTGAATTCGTCCTTGTTCTTGGATATGATGTTTTTTCCATCGCGGATGACGGTGATCCTGTCCGACAGGAACATGACCTCATCCAGCTTGTGGCTGATGTAGATAATGGCTATGTTCCTATCCACCAGCTTCTTTATGACGTTAAACAGCGTCTCCGTCTCCGCCTCCGACAGGGATGAGGTGGGCTCGTCCATGATGATCAGCCTGGCGTTCCTGGTCAGAGCCCTTCCTATCTCTATCATCTGCTGCTGGCCCACCGACAGATCCCCCGCTATCGTCTTTGGTGAAATGTCCATGTCCAGTTCATTTAGTATCTCGGCGGATTTTTGGTAGAGGGCCTTGTGATCCACGAGCTTACCCTTCATGGGAAGATTCCCGATGAAAAGATTCTTTGCCACATCCAGCTGCGTGGCTATGGAAAGCTCCTGGTAAACGCAGGATACCCCGGCCGCTATGGCCTCCGTGGTAGACGCAAAATTCACCACCTGTCCGTCTATCTTGTATTCTCCGCCGTCCCTCGCATGTACGCCCGTCAGTACCTTTATCAAGGTGGATTTTCCGGCCCCGTTCTCACCGCACAGCGAATGAACCTCTCCTTCCCTTATGTCGAAGGAGACCCCATCCAGCGCGCGCACGCCCGGAAAGAGCTTCTCTATCCCCGAGAGCTCTATAAAAGTATCGCCCCTCATGGCACACCTCCTAGTGATATAACAGTTATTCCAAGCCTTTGTATTATACTACACTATATATCAAATATCAAGAACTATCATGACCGTTTACAAAAAGTGGGCGACACAAGGCCGCCCACAAAGATAAGAAAGGAGTCAATTACTCAACCTGTATTTCGTTTTCTTATAGGAGTCTTTCTCTCCATCTTTATGAAACCCACCGTGGTACTTCAGGTTCTCATAACAGTTCGTACCTTTTGGGGATTGTATCTAAAACGATACAATCAAGTACAAAAAAATACAATTTCAATACGTATGACATTGTACCACTATTTTCTCATTCTGTCAACCCCTAATACTTTTAATTTTTTACTATTTTTTCACCGTCACCTTCCTTCCGGAATTGCTCTTCTTGAATATCGTCTTGTATTTTTTAAGGAACTTCTTAGTCTTTGCCTTCTTTTGCAGCCTTATGGTCCTTACCTTGGACCCCGTAAGGGACTTTTTGACACCGGACTTGGTAAGGAGCTTCGTCCTCACCTTCAATATCTTCACCCTGGATCCCTTGAAAGCCCTGGGCTCTATGGTCTTAATGTTTTTGCCGATGATGACGGTCGTAGCCGCCGAAGACGAATCAAAGGCTCCCGTCTTTATCGTAGTGACATTATATACATACCCACCTATGGTAACGGTCGCGGGTATGGTGACGGTCTTTGCCGCAGATGAGGCGGGCTTCGTAAACGCCACCTTCCTGGTAGCCCCTATGACGTCAAGGACGGTAAAAGTTCCTTTGTCTGTGGAGATCACATCCCCCGCATTATAAACCACATATACCGGCAGCGACTGGCCCGTGTTATCGTCACCGGTATTATCTTCGGGAGGGGTGGTATCCCCCGTCCCCCCCGTGTTACCGGGATCTGTAGTACCACCCGTGTTACCATCCGAAGGCTCGGGGTCATTGTTTACGGGCTCTTCGGGGGTCTTTTCCGGCGCCTTTATCACATACGAGAATGTGACAGACGAGCCTGCGTAATCACCCTTTCCTTTGATCTTGCCTGTGATGGTGGTATCCTCATCAGGAGACCCTGTCAGGTCACCCGTGTACTGGGGCTCTTCATAATCCGCACCCTCCACCAGGGTATAGTTTCCGTCTATGAGCCTTAAGGAATCAGGCTTCACCTCGCTTCCGGTGTATTCATATGTGCTCTTTAAGCCTTCGATGGTCACCTTCGATATGTCATTGGTGACAGTGACCTTTACGTCCGCCATTCTGGACACATTTCCCCTTGCCACCACCTGTATGGTGGTGGTGCCCGGGGATACTCCGGTGATGGTGGCCTTCCCCCCATCATTGGTGACGGTCGCTATTTTTTCATCCTCCGAAACCCATGTATAGGTCACGGAAGCAGCGCTCCCCGACGCCCCGTTTACGGACGTGGTAGATGCTGACTCGTAAAGGGCCGTGACCTCAGCAGTCTTTCCCTTAAACAAGGCCACATTATCAGCGCTAAGGCTAAGGGTCACCTCCTCAGGCGTCCCACTGGTAATGGTCACTTTGGCGGTATTTTCCGCATAGCCGGTGGCAGGATAGAAGGTATAGTTCCCGCTGGATACGCTTCCTACCGCGCCACAGGTGATACCGGCAGATACCAGCTCGTTTTCGGTCATGGCCGCCTGGTCTTTATTGTCATATATGTTGGCACCCTTTACGGAAAGCCCCGTGTCATAGCCCGCGGAAAATACAGCCTCCGTCGTGCCGCTCCTCGTGCCCCTCTTTACGCTTAATAATTTTTTGTTTTCATATGAGCTCTCCTTCACCCCGCCGTCGGCATAGGCTACGGATGTATCGTCTATCTTATCCAAAGCCACCGTCACACCGGCCTGTGTACTGTCCACGGTAAGCTCTATATCCCCCTCTGTCTTGGTATCAAGCTTTAAGGTATCTGACTTTGCGGACAACGTAGCCTGCTTTTCATATACCTTTATGATGCAGTAATCCACTCCCTTGTACATGCTGGGAGACTCCGTGTTATTTATCACCGTGACTATGGCATAGCCTGTCTTTTTCGCCGTGACAAGACCGGTGTCAGATACATTTACCACCTGCTGGGAAATGGTCTCTTCGTCATAATCCGAGCTCCTGTACCTGTAAGTATCTATCTTTCCATTCGCACCAAGGTCAAGCCCCGCCACGTAGGTCACATCCGTCGCATCCCCTACCTGCAGCCGGACGGTGCCGCCTTCCTTTACGCTATATGTATCCTTCACGTCCAAGTATTCATTTTCCGAAGGATCCAGGGTAAATTCCGCCTTCTTCACGGTGATCTCCTCCGCCGTATCTTCGTTATTTACGGCAGATACCATTCCCTTGGCCACGATCTTCAATGTGCCTCCGGCACCGGTCGGGGTAACCTTTACTATGGACCAGTCACCATCCTCCGACACATCCTCTATGGTGGCGTCAACGGTTCCCTTATTTTCCCACGCGTAGTCCTCGGTCAGGGAGACCATGCTGATGCCGCTTGCCACCTGGGATGTGGCAGCCTTAAAATATAACGGCCTCCCCGCGGCTATCGTATCACCTGTAAATTTATAGGAAAGCTCCCCCTTATCGTAGGATGAATAGCAGACGGTCTCCACGGTGCTGCTGATGGTAACGTTAGACCCTATCACATAAAGGGTAGGCGAACCGGATGCTGTCCTTCCTGCCAATTTGGCAGTCATATTACCCGTGGCGCTTGTCGTGACAGTAGATGCCCCTCCCAGGGTGACAGTCCTTCCGGTACAATATATCCCTTCCGAGGCCTTTGACCCGTTTATGGTGATATTATCATCTTCTATCTTCCAGTATCCCACCAACGAACTTTGGACAGAGGAACCTAAATCATTCTTTAATGTAAGATCCCCCTCCGTATTTCCATCCGGATAGCCCTGGGATAACATCTTGTCAGAATAATACGTTCCCTCCAATGTTGCCGTGGTGGTCTCCCCTGCCTTTATCACGTTTTTTTTCAAGGATACGGTGAGGGTAGATAGCCTCTGCGTAGTTCCCCCGCTAGACTCGGTGGTTATTTCCAACTCCTTGCTTCTCATTGCTGTGAGATCATCACCCGTGACGCCTGAGACCGTGGCATTTTTCCAGAGCCGCCCGTCGGTTATCAGATTCCCTTTGATAGTAAGATTGCTAGGATTTGATACAGTATCACTCGTATTACTCGATGTCGTCACCTTCGAGAGTGCAAAATTTTCCGTCTGTGTACTTAGATCCAGCGACGTAAGGTAATTTCCCTCAAGGTTCAGTGTGGTAAGCTTGGTCATCGAATTTACAGAGATGCTCTCCATCCGGTCATATCTCAATGTAAGGGATTCCATCTCCGTATTAAATCCCGATAGGGCACCGCTTCCTGAGTAATCATTAAAAGACGATTCAAATGTCGTCACCGTGCTTGGAACAGTCACCTTGGTCAGGTTATCCGCATTCAGCTTCAATGTCTTAAGGTACGTAGATGCCGTGGGAAGTGTCAGCCTGTTTTCCAGGTTCTCCCCGTTTATGGTGATAGTCCCACCGGAATTCGCTGTACCTAAGGTAGTAACACCGGAGAGGTTTACCGTGACCTCACCCCTTGCATCGATCCCCCCATCTTTATCTCCGTCACCGTCCCGCAGCACCACATTTGTGGAATCAGATGTAGTGCTGTATCTTTCGAGAGATGATGAAGTGGTTACACAATCATAGCCTTCCAATGTGAATCCCGTTATCTGGGTGTTTGCGAAATTGTAATTTACATTCTGCTGCCCATAGGCATAGGTAACAGTGCTCTTCTTGTATGCAGAATAGTCGGCAGTCCCCGGGGAAAAGGAGCTTCCCAACGTGGCAAGAACCTCCCCGTCTTTCTGGATCTCATATTCATTCGCGGCGTTTTTTTCCAATACAAAACCGCTGGCTGAAGATGAGAGCTTGGGGACTCCGTTTTCCGTAACGCTGATCCCGGTAGTCCCGCTTACCAGTTCGTCATAGAGAATGTTTTGATAATTTACGGCGTTTTTGGTATAGAGGGAGCTTTCAAAATATACCGTAGCTTCGGTGTCAGTAAGTATATTAGTACTATTTATGGTGATACCTACTCCCTTCCCCGACGCGCCGTCTTTGATGTCAATACTACCCGTCAAGTTTACACAGCCTGATGCGTTCACTGAGGTAAGATAGTTGGTAACGCTTCCGGGGAGGGTGAGGGTCTTTAATGTTGTAGAGCCTGACACATCCACGCTCTCTAATTTTGAAGCACCGGAAAGACTCACGCTCACGGTATCATCACTTGATACCCCATAACCCATCCTTGTGGCATTTACCACCGTAAATCCCGTTCCCGATATGGTCTTTAGTGTGGAGACGTCTCCCGCCTCCAGCTTTGCTATCGAATTAGACGTCACATCTGTCAGTTTGGTTCCCCTGATATCCACATCCATCAATGTGGAAGTAGAACCGGGCCATGTCACTTGCGTAAGGGATGAGCATCCATTGAGGTTAAGTGAAGTAAGGCTCGCTGCGCCGGATACACTAAGCGTCCCACTGTTTGAACCGAGCGCGGTATTGGAAGATAGATCCAGCGTGCCAAGCCCCGTGGCTCCACTTGCATCCACCGTCTTAAGGATAGAGTTTGGAGAGACGGTGACATCCACGTCGTTATTTGTGGTAAGCTGCGTCAGTTTAAGCTCTGTGATACCCAGGGAGCCGTTTATGCTGACGGACGTAACCTTTTCATCGGCAGGATCTGCTATCGTGGCATCCGAGGTGGTGCTTGAGGAGGACGACCTGTACGAATCCACCGCATACGGAACAGTCACCGTGGTGGTTCCCGTATTTGCCAGGGAATTAAAGGTCAAAGCCACGGATTTTTTCCCATTCGTGGTCGTCACCTTGTAGCTCCATATCCCCCCTCCATAGCGAAAGGTTCCATTGTCATAATACGAGGAAGTATCGGCCTTTGCCGTCACGGGATCAAATATTCCCCCGGAGGGCACGGAAGAAACCACCATTGCCGATGCCAGTATACCGGTCAGTATTTTTTTCATCATTTTCATAACATATCTCCTCTTTACCAAACACTGCCGTGCCGAAAAAAGGTACTTACTACAGCACCTTTTCCAGCACAGCTGCCATCTCGTCTATATGATCTTTTTCTATGACAAGTGGTGGCAGCATCCTTAGGACATTGCCTCCCGCCGTAATGACTATCAGGCCGTTTTCAATGCATTTTTTGACCGTTCCGGCGGGACTTTCCCTAAAGGCCAGCCCCCTCATAAGGCCCTTCCCCCGGACTCCTGTTATTTCTTCATGCTTTTTAGCCAGATTCTCCAGAGTCTCTCCCAGGTAGTCTCCCATCTCTGCCACATGGCTTAATATATCTTTGTCTTTAAAAATATTAAATACTGTTTTAACAGCTCTTAACGCCAGGGGGTTTCCCCCGTAGGTGGTGCCATGGTCACCCGGCGTAAGCGAAGATGCGGCAGTCTTTTCATTTAGAAGGAAAGCCCCCACCGGAACCCCACATCCCAAGGCCTTGGCACAGGTGACTATGTCAGGCTCCAAGCCATACCACTGGTAGGCGAACATCTTCCCCGTACGGCCCATCCCACACTGCACCTCGTCACAGATGATCAGGATGCCGCTGTCCTGGATTTGCTTGAGGCCCTTTGCAAATTCCCCTGACGCGGGCATTACACCGCCTTCCCCCTGCACCATCTCCACCATGATAGCTATGGTATCGGGTCCTATCTGCTTCTTTACAGACTCTATATCATTATATTCGGCAAATCTGACCCCCGGCATTAGCGGCTCGAAGGGTTCCCTGTAATGCTGCGTACCCGTTACGGAAAGGGCTCCTATCGTCCTTCCGTGAAAGCTGTTTTCGAAGGCTATTATCTCTCCTCCTGCCCTGCCCCTTTTGGTATAGGCGTATTTCCTTGCGGCCTTTATGGCTCCTTCTATGGCCTCCGTGCCTGAATTCGTAAAAAACGCCTTTTCCATGCCGGACGCCTCTAAAAGGAGGCTTGCCGCTTCCATGGCCTCGGTGTGGTAGAAAAGGTTTGACACGTGTGTTACCTTTCCCACCTGGTCCCTTAGGGCATCCACCCATTCGGGGTATCCGTAGCCAAGACCCATCACTCCTATCCCCGAAGCAAAATCCAGGTACTTTTTCCCGTCCGTGTCATACAGGTATACGCCCTCACCGTGATCTAAGACCACATCGTAGCGGTCGTACACATGCAACAATCCCTCTTCCGTCTTATCTATCCATTGTTCTTTATTCATTTTTTGTCATCTCTCCCCATGCAGTATATATGATCTGCCTGTCAAAAGGTCATCATTCCCCACTGTATTTTTTTGCTCCATCATCCAGTATCGCCGTGCCTATGCCCTTGTCTGTAAATATTTCCAAAAGCAGACAGTGTGGTATCCTGCCATCTAATATATGCACCCTGTTTACCCCGGCCTTTACGACATCGACACAGTTTTTTATCTTGGGTATCATTCCTCCCGTGATGGTGCCGTTTTCCATCAGGTGATCTGCCTCAGATATCCTGATCTCCGATATCACGGACGACGGGTCTTCCGGGTCGCTGAGGACTCCTTCCACATCGGAAAGATACGCCAGCTTTTCTGCCTTGAGGGCCTTTGCTATGGCCGCCGCGGCATCGTCCGCGTTTACATTGTATGTATTGTATTCATCATCCATCCCGACGGGACATACCACGGGCAGGAAATCATCATTTAGAAGATCATATATGATCTTTGGGTTTGTTTCCTTTACATCCCCCACGTATCCTATGTCTTCGCCCTTTATCAGCTTTTTTTGGACCTTCAGCAGCCCCCCGTCCTTTCCGGATATCCCCACGGCACGCACCCCGAGGGACTCTACCTTCTGCACGAGGGACTTGTTTACACGGTTTAGGACCATCTCCACCACTTCCATCGTGGCCTCATCCGTAACCCTGAATCCATGTGAAAAATTTGACGGAAGATTGAGCCTTTCGGTCATCCTTGATATGTCCTTTCCTCCCCCATGCACTATCACCGGCTTAAAACCCACGAGCTTTAGCAGGGTCACATCCTCTATCACGTTGGTCTTTAATGACTCATCGATCATCGCCGAGCCACCGTATTTTACGACTATTATCCTTCTGTTGAATCTCTGTATGTATGGCAGGGCCTCTATCAGCACCTCCGCCTTCTTCAAAATGTCTCCTGTTATCATTGCCTTAGCTCCTGTAATCCGCATTGATGCTCACATACTCGTGCGAGAGGTCGCATCCGTAGGCGCTTGCGCCTTCTTTACCCATCTTCATGTCCAGCCTGGCAATCACATGCCCTTCGGATAGTATATCCGTGGCCTTATTTTCATCGAAATCTACCCCTCTGCCATTTTCTGCCACCATGATGGTACCCCTTGTACTTTCAAAGGATAGATCCACCCTTTCAGGGTCAAAGTCCGCATCCGAATATCCCACGGCGCACAATATCCTGCCCCAGTTCGCGTCATGGCCGTTGACTGCTGCCTTGGTAAGGGAGGATGATACCACGGATTTTGCTATCTTGCGGGCATTGTCCTTCGTATCCATGTTTTCCACCCTCACCTCAAAAAGGCAGGTGGCACCTTCCCCGTCCCCGGCTATCTTTTTTGAGATGGATTCATTTACAAAATGTAATCCTTCCCTGAATGCGTCGTAGGCAGAGCCTTCACTTTCTATCAGTGTATTTCCCGCCTGCCCATTGGCCAAGATCAATACCGTGTCATTGGTAGACGTATCCCCATCCACCGATATCATGTTAAATGTATCTTTAATATCTTCCGACAATGCCTTTTGCAAAAGGTCTTTTGAGATATTTACGTCCGTGGTGATAAAGCAGAGCATGGTGCCCATATTTGGGTGGATCATCCCCGATCCCTTGGCCATCGCCCCTATGTGGACTATTTTTCCATCTATCTCAAAGGTGCAGGCCTCTTCCTTTTCCACGGTATCCGTGGTCATGATGGCCTTTGCCGCCATGTTCGCGCAGTCAAAGGATTCGGAAAGCTTTGGCACCATCTTTTCTATGCCGTCGGCTATCCTGTCGATGGGTATGTCCATCCCGATGACTCCCGTGGATGATACCAATATTGAATCAGGGTCTGATTTTATCCCTCTTTCTTTTTCAAGACATTCCGCCGCAATCCGGGCGGTCTCCCTGCAGGCCATGTCGCCCTTTTTGCCCGTACAGGCGTTGGCTATCCCGGAGTTTATCACGACCACACGGGATTTCATGTCTGATTCCGTAATCTTCCTGTCCCATATAACGGGAGCCGCCTGAAACCTGTTTTTGGTATAGGTTCCCGCCGTAACGCATGGCGATTCGCTAAACAAAAGCGCCATGTCCTGCCTGCCTTCATATTTCACGTTTGCCTCGCAGGAAGAAGCAAAAAACCCCTTCGCCGCACACACTCCGCCCTCTGTTCTTTTCACTTTCCTTAGCCCTCCGGTGTACTGCCAGACCATTGTCATTAACCCGACTTCTATTATAATTTCTGTTTCGGAAACTGTCAACATGTTTTAGTATACAAATTTCTTAAAATATGGTATAATCATTGTTGATATTATTCACAGCCGTGAAACGGCAGTAGAGTCGAGCAAGGTTTAGCAAGGAAGATCATAAAACATATGTTTGATAAGATCATAGGAAATGACGAAATAAAAAATCAGCTTAACGATGCCCTAAAGAACGGGCGCATCTCACACGCGTACATCATATCCGGACCCGACGGGGCGGGAAAAAACCTTTTTGCGGAGGATTTTGCGTATGGTCTGGTGGGAAAAAGGGAGGGCTATACCCCGGACATAGTAAGGCTGGTCCATGAAAAGCCCCGCACCATCACGGTCTCTGACATACGCTCCCAGGTGACGGGTGACGCACAGATAAGGCCATATGATGCCGAATGGAAGGTCTACATCATAGACGATGCGCAGAAAATGAACGAAGCAGCGCAAAATGCCCTCTTAAAGACCTTGGAGGAGCCGCCCCAATACGTGGTGATCTTACTACTTACCACGAATCCGAACGTATTTTTGCCTACCATCACTTCCAGATGCGTCTCCCTGTCCTTAAGGCCGGTACCTGATGACGATATCACGAAGTTTCTTATAGATAATTACGCAATAGACCCAAACAAAGCATCCGTGTGCGCATCCTTTTCACAGGGCAATGTCGGAAAGGCCGTGCTTCTTGCGTCTTCAGAGGATTTTGCGCAGATAAAGTCCTCTGCCTGCACCCTTGCAAAAAACGCCAGGAACATGGACGCGTCGGAATTTGCGCAGGCTATCCGCCAGATAAATGATTACCATATGGATCTGTCCGATTACCTGGACATACTTACCGTATGGTTTCGGGATGTCCTGCGCTTTAAAGCCACCCAGGATGCTAATGACCTGATATTCAAGGACGAGACCATGGACGTGAAGAAGGAGGCGGAAAAGAGCTCCTATGCGGGGATAGAGGAGATCATCTCGTCTATCCAAAGGGCCGGGGAGAGGCTCCGAGCAAATGTAAATTACGACCTGACGATGGAGCTGCTGCTGGAAACGATAAAGGAAAACCAAAAATAATGAAGAAGGCTTATATTTCAAACGACCAAAGCGACACTTTCTTTTATTTTGAGATAATAAAAGAGACTGCCCCAAAGAGCATACTCGACGCGGATATGTTTCTAAGGAGGATAGGCGCAATATCAAAAAGTGTGGGGGATCTGTCCATGACCCCCCACACCCTCTTGGACGGAATAGATTTTTTTCCTGAATATGATTTCCCCATATACCATACCATATATGACAATATTTTTGACCCGAAAGACGATATTGTCACCAAATATGACCTTTCGATACTGACCTCACCCATGGATATCTTTAGCAAAGATGAGACATCAAAGCTCATTGACAGGCTATCTTCCATAAGCTCCCGGATCGCCCTGGGAATCCCGGACGAAAAGGAGCTTTCTTTACTTTCTTCCTACGGGAAGGTGACAGACCTTCATGTGGACGATAAGCTATATGCTTTGGTGAGTATTTCCTAAGGAACTGTAGAATAGTAAGTTGTGCATTTGGACGAAGGATTTTCGTTCATATGCAAGGCGGCTGAATGAGTCGTAGCGAGTGCTACGACGATTGAAGCGAATCGGAAGGTTGCCCTGTTAGACGGTCTTACATCACACCATCCGCTCCACATGCCTGTCCACGTGGCAGCACATATTAACGGCCATGGGAAGACCCGCTATGTGTGTGGGGTATGTTTCAATATTTAAGGCAAGCGCAGTGACATTTCCTCCCAGCCCTCCCGGTCCTATACCTGTTTTGTTTATTTCTTCCAACAATTCCTCTTCCATTTTCCTGATGTGGGGAAGGGCATTGTAGGTGCCTATTTTTCTGGTAAGGGCCTTTTTGGCAAGGATGGCGCAGTATTCAAAATCCCCCCCGATCCCCACTCCTATTACAAAGGGAGGACAGGCATTGGGACCTGCGTTTTTCACCGTTTCCAGGATTTTTTCCCTTACTCCCTCTTCCCCGTCCGCAGGCTTTAACATATGGAGGCGGCTCATGTTCTCACTGCCAAATCCCTTGGGCGCAAGGATGATCTTTACACCATCCCCGGGTACTATTTTTTCATGTATGATGGCGGGGGTATTGTCATTGGTATTTTTCCTTAGCAGGGGATCTTCCACCACTGATTTTCTAAGGTATCCCTCGACGTATCCCTCCCTCACCCCTTCATTTACGGCATCCTCCAAAAAACCATTGGTAAAATGCACATCCTGCCCTATTTCCAAAAAGACCACCGCCATCCCGGTATCCTGGCAGATGGGAATCATTTCATCCTTGGCAATTCTTAAATTTTTATTTAACTGTTCAAGGAGGTACCTTCCCGTATCTGATTTCTCCTTATTCAGGGCATCCATCATGGCAGAAGATACATCGGAAGATAATACATGGTTTACCTCGATGCACATCTCCTTTATATTTTCCGTCAATATATGTACATCGATTTTGCGCATAATCCCTCCTTAAGTTGCTTAGGAACTGTTATATCTTATCCTCGCCTTCGGAATCTTCTTCTTCCTGAGGGCTTTCTTCTTCCCTCACCTTGGCTATTCCGGCCACCGATGCCCCCTCATCGAGGTTTATGAGCTTTACCCCGGATGCGTATTTTCCATTTATGGAAATGCTTTCCACGGGCATCCTTATTATGATTCCTGAGGTGGATATCAGCATTATCTCGCTGTCGTCATCTACCGCCTTTACTCCCGCCAAAGGTCCCGTCTTGTCGATGATATTATAACACTTGACACCCATGCCACCCCTGTTTTGGGGAGAAAATTCCTCCATACCGGTTCTTTTTCCTATTCCCTTTTCAGATACCATGAGAAGGTATTTTCCCTGATTGTCGAGCTGCATGGCTATCACTTCATCGTCATTGAGCTTCATCCCCCTTACGCCCGTGGCAGTGCGGCCCATGGAGCGAACATCCGATTCCTTAAACCTTATGCACTTGCCATTTTTTGTCACCAGGAATACATCCCTTTCACCGTCGGTCAGCTTCACCTCTATTAGTTCATCATCGTCCCTTAGGTTTATGGCTATAAGACCCATCTTCCGTACATTTTTGTATTCAGGAAGTGGGGTCTTCTTCACGGTACCGTTTTTCGTGCACATGATGAGGTATTCGCCCTCTCTGAATTCCTCTATGGGAATGGTAGCCGTGATCTTTTCATCCGAATCCAGTTCGATGAGATTCACTATGGCAGTACCCCTGGCTGTTCTCGAACCTTCGGGTATCTCATAGGCCTTTAGCCTATAACACTTTCCCTTGTTGGTAAAAAACACCAGGTAGTCATGGGTGGATGTCATGAAGAGCTCTTCTATGTAATCCTCTTCCAGGGTGGAAAGCCCCTTTATCCCATGTCCTCCCCTGTTCTGGGTCTTGAAGGTGTCAGAGGTCATCCTCTTTACATATCCCATGTTGGTCATGGTGATCACCACATCCTGCCTTGGAATGAGGTCCTCGGCCGATATGTCATAAATATCAAAACCTATCTGTGTCCTTCTTTCATCACCGAATTTGTCGGCTATTTCCTGCATTTCATCCCTTATCACCCCAAGGAGTAGGTTTTTGTCGGCAAGAAGGGATTTTAAATACGCAATGGTCTTTAAGAGTTCGGCATGCTCATCTTCTATCTTTTCCCTCTCCAATCCTGTCAGGGTGCGAAGCCTCATCTCCACTATCGCGTCCACCTGCCTCTGAGAGAAATCAAACCTCTCCATGAGCCTCTCTTTGGCCTCCGGGGTGGTCTTTGAGGAACGTATGATGGATATCACCTCGTCTATGGCGTCCAATGCCATAAGGAACCCCTGAAGGATGTGATCCCTGTCCTCGGCCTTGTTCAGATCAAATCTAGTCCTTCTGGTTACTACCTCTTCCTGATATATTAAATAATTTTTTAACATATCAAGGATGTTAAGGACCTTTGGTTCATTGTTCACCAGGGCCAGCATGTTTACACCAAAGGTATCCTGAAGCTGGGTATGCTTGTACAGCTGGTTCAATATCACATTGGGATTTACATTGGCCCTTAGCTCTACCACGACCCTCATTCCCTGCCTGTCGGATTCATCCCTCAGGGCCGTTATTCCGTCTATCTTTTTTTCCTTGTGAAGCTCTCCTATCTTTTCAACGAGCCTTGCCTTGTTTACCATGAAGGGAAGCTCTGTTATCACTATCCGGTTTTTCCCATTGTTCATGGGCTCTATGTTGGCTATCCCACGGACTTTTATCTTTCCCCTGCCTGTCCTGTAGGCTTCTTCTATACCGGATCTTCCCAGTATCATGGCACCCGTTGGAAAATCAGGTCCCTTTATTATCTCCATGATTTCCTCTATTGAGGTGTCCCTGCCTTCCTCAATCCTGTTATTTATCATCTTGACGCAGGCATCTATCGTCTCACGGAGATTATGTGGAGGAATGTTTGTGGCCATGCCGACAGCTATTCCGGTAGTACCGTTTACCAGTATATTGGGAAAACGTGACGGAAGAACCGTCGGTTCTTTTTCCGTTTCGTCAAAGTTTGGCATGAAGTCCACCGTATTCTTGTCGATGTCCTCCAAGAGCTTTTCAGATATCCTGGTGAGCCTTGCCTCGGTATAACGCATGGCGGCGGCCCCGTCCCCATCCACCGATCCAAAGTTTCCATGACCGTCCACCAGGGTATAACGGGTAGACCACTCCTGGGCCATGTTTACCAATGCCCCGTAAATGGAGCTGTCACCATGGGGATGATATTTACCCATGGTGTCACCTACTATACGGGCGCATTTCCTGTGGGGCTGGGTGGGTCCATTGTGGAGCTCTGTCATTGAATAGAGTATCCGCCTCTGCACGGGCTTTAAGCCATCCCTTATGTCAGGAAGTGCCCTCGATACAATGACGCTCATGGCATAGTCAATGTATGAGACCTCCATCGTTTTTTGTAATTCTATATCATGTATCTGGTCGCTCATTTATAAACTCCCCATAACAAAATCCGTAAATATTTCCTATACATCAAGATTTTGTACATATTTTGCATTCTCTTCTATAAATGCCCTTCTGGGTTCTACCTGATCGCCCATTAGGATGGTAAAGGTCATGTCAATGGTGGAAGCTGTCTCCTCGTCGTATATTACCCTCTTTAGGATCCTCTTTTCAGGATCCATCGTCGTATCCCAGAGCTGCTCCGGATCCATCTCCCCCAAACCCTTGTACCTTTGTATTTTGTTTTTGTCGTCCCTTCCCACTTCCATGAGGATCTTGTTCAGTTCCTCATCCGAATACGCATACCATACGTTTTTGTTTTTTTCTAATTTATACAGGGGAGGATTTGCCAGATACACGTGACCCTGCTTTATGAGCTCCGGCATGAACCTGTATAAAAATGTCAAAAGCAATGTGGAAATATGTGCTCCGTCCACGTCCGCATCTGTCATGATAATGATCTTGTCGTACCTTAGCTTCGTAATATCAAAATCATCATGTATGCCTGTCCCGAAGGCCGTGATCATGGACTTTATCTCTTCATTTGCGTATATCCTGTCAAGTCTGGCCTTTTCCACATTTAATATCTTTCCGCGTAGCGGAAGGATGGCCTGGTTTGCCCTGTCCCTGGCCGTCTTCGCGGAGCCACCCGCCGAGTCCCCCTCGACCAGGTATATCTCACAGTTTTTTGGATCATTGTCCGAGCAGTCGGCGAGTTTGCCGGGAAGGGAAAGTCCGTCCAGCGCAGACTTTCTTCTGGTAAGATCCCTGGCCTTTCTGGCCGCATCCCTTGCCCTCTGTGCCAAAATGGATTTTTCGCAGATGGCCTTTCCGGTGGATGGATTTTGCTCCAGAAATACCTTGAGATTTTCGGTGACTATGGAGTCTACTGCTCCCCTGGCCTCACTGTTTCCCAGCTTTTGCTTCGTCTGTCCCTCAAACTGGGGATTTTCTATCTTTATACTGACTATCGCGGTGAGACCTTCCCTGATGTCTTCACCGGTAAGGTTTTCCTCATTGTCTTTTAATAATTTCTTTTCACGCGCATATTCATTAAAAATCTTCGTGAGGGCGCGCCTGAAACCTTCCAGGTGCATCCCTCCTTCGGGTGTCGTTATGTTATTAACAAAGCTGTAGACAGACTCGTTGAATCCGTCATTGTGCTGCATGGCTACCTCCACGTATACCCCGTTTTTGGTTCCCTCGCAGTAAATGACATCATCATATATCGGTGTCTTTCCCTTATTAAGGTATGTAACGAATTCGTTGATTCCTCCCTCGTAATGGAAATCACATTTTTTTATGCCTTCTTCTTCATTCCTGTGATCTTCCATGCGTATACGAAGACCCTTTGTCAAAAAAGCCATCTCCCGGAACCTGTTTTTGAGGATTTCGAAATCAAATTCCACTTCCTCAAAAATCTGATCATCCGGAAGGAAGGTAACCTTCGAGCCTGTGGTATTGTCATCGTAGGTACCTATTTCCTCCACTTTCGTTATGGTCTTTCCGCGCTCATATTTTTGATGATATACCTTGCCTTCCCTTTTTACCTCTACCTCCAGCCATTCCGAAAGGGCATTTACCACAGAGGCTCCCACTCCATGAAGACCCCCTGATACCTTGTATCCCCCACCTCCGAATTTTCCGCCGGCATGAAGCACGGTAAAGACGACCTCCAGGGCCGATTTTCCCGCCTTGTGGTTTATGTCCACTGGTATCCCCCTGCCATCATCCGATACCGTGACCACATTCCCCGGATCTATCCTTACATCTATGGTGTCGCAATATCCCGCCAATGCCTCATCAACGGCATTGTCCACTATCTCATATACCAGGTGGTGAAGTCCCCTGGAAGAGGTGCTTCCTATGTACATTCCGGGGCGTTTCCTTACCGCCTCCAGACCCTCAAGAATCTGAATCTGATCGCCACCGTATTCATTTTCCATGTTTGGATTCATACAATCTTTCCCTCTTTTATCTCATATATATTGTCTATCTTCAGCCTGTCTTTCACAAAATCATCTATCCCGGTGGTAGTGATGATGGTCTGTACATCCTTTATGTAATCCATCAGGAAATTCTGCCTGTCCCTGTCCAGCTCCGAAAGCACATCATCTAAAAGCAGTACCGGCTTTTCGTTTAATTTTTTCTTTACCAGCTCTATCTGCGCGAGCTTGAGCACCACCGCGCAGGTCCTCTGCTGCCCCTGTGAACCATATTTTCTCATGTTCATATTTCCTGACATGAATGATATGTCATCCCTGTGTGGCCCCACATGGGTGGTTCTTAAAGAAAAATCCCTCTCTTTCAATGATGAGAGGCTGTCCTTGAAGCTTCCTATTTCGGTGTTTTTGTTATAGTATATTTTAACATTTTCCCGTCCCCCTGAAATATGGAAGTATATGGATTCTACCAATTTATTTAATTCTAAAATAAATTTTTCACGGGAATCTATCACCCTGCTTCCATATGTGACTAACTGCTCATCCCACACGTCCAGTGTATCACGCAGGGATGGTTCAAAATATATCTCCTTTAAGAGCCTGTTTCTATGGTTAAGGGCTTTATTGTAATTGGACAGATCGCTAAGGTAGACCTTGTCTATCTGTGAGAGCTCCCTGTCAATGAACCTCCGTCTTTCCTTTGGACCGCTCTTTACAATGGACAGATCCTCAGGTGAAAACACTATGCACGAAAATACACCGAACAGGTCCGATGCCCTGCGCACGGGAACATGGTTTATCGCCACGCCCTTGGAAGCTTTGTTCCTTAAGTGTATGTCCAGCTTTACGGAGGAAAGATTTTTTTTTACATGGGAAAGTACGTGGGCCTCATCACAGGTAAACCTGATCATCTCCCTGTCCTTAGAACCCCTGTGTGACCTGGTGGTGGCGGAGAGATATATGGACTCTAATATATTAGTCTTTCCCTGACCGTTTTTGCCGAACAGTATGTTGGTAGATGGTGAAAAATCCATCTTCAGGTATTCATAATTCCTGAAATCCTTTAGTTCCAAAGACTCTATGACCATCTAACCTTCCCGGTCCATTACTATCTTTACTATCTCACCATCGTATTCAAAGGTATCCCCCGGGTAGAGTTTCTTTCCCCTCTGGGTACATATATCCCCGTTTACCTTTACGAGACCTTCCCATATGAGCTCCTTTGCCTCAGAGCCCATGGATACCAGGTCGGACAGCTTCATTGCCTGTCCGAGCTTTATGTATTCATCGGTTATTTCTATTTCTTTCATTTTTTTTTAAGTTAATTGTTACTATTCACGGCAACCTGCCCCCATACATTCCCGGGCCCCGTGCCAGCATCGGTTTGCCTCCAAAAGCAAGCTTTCACGCGATGTAAGATAAAATCGGCTGTGAATAGTAACTCTTTTTCATTACATGTTTACAGGAAGTATCATATAAATATATGTCCCTTCTTCATTCTTTATAAAGCAGGGGCACTTGTAATTTATCATGTATAGGGATACCTCCTCATCCTCTATTTCCCTTAGGGCATCCGTGAAGAACTTTGGATTAAATCCTATGGTAAGGTCTTTTCCTTCCTTTACCACGGAAATCTCTTCCCTCATGCTTCCCAGTGAGCTCTTCATGTCTATGGTCATATATTCATCCGTGATATGCATCACTATGGGCTTTCTGTCGTTTTCCTTGGAAAGGAGGGTAGACCTGTCGATGCATGAATAAAGATCTGCCTTGTTGACGGTGACCTTGGTCTCGTAGTCGTCCGTCACCATCCTCATTACGTCTATGAATTTGCCCTCTATGAGGCGTGATATTACCAAAGTATCCCTGAAATTAAATGAGACATGGTTTTTTGTGAAATAAATATTTACTTCCTTTTCCGCATCCCCTTCCAGGATCTTCGTAAGATCGTTAAGGGTCTTTCCCGGCACTATGACCCTTTCGTCCCCGTAGCTGTCTTTGAGCTTTTCATAGCGTATGGACACCCTGTGCCCGTCCAGAGCTATTATGCGAAGCTGGTCTTCATGTACCTCGAAAAGCTCCCCCGTCAGGGTAATATTTGACTCATTCGATGATATTGCAAAAATAGTCTTTTGTATTATCTGCTTGAGGGCAAATTCAGATATTGATATATAATTATCATTTTCTATCTGGGGAAGATACGCAAAATCTTCTCCTGACCTTCCTGATATATTGAAGCTGGAATTCTCACAATTTATGAATGTAACGAAATTATCATCGGTCGTGATATGCACATCGCTTTGGGGAAGCTTTGATATGATATCGGAGAATACCTTGGCATCAAGGGCTACATCTCCCTGATCCAATACCCTTCCCGGAACTATGGTTTCTATTCCCAGCTCCTTATTGTTGGCAGTCATCCTTATCTCGTCATCATATGCGGTAATAAGGATGCACTCCATTATGGGAATCGTGGAATGTACAGCCACAGCCCTTGATACGGTTCTTACCTTTTGCTGCAGGTCGCTTTGAGTACAGATTATTTTCATTTAACTAAAGCTCCTTATATAATATAATAAATAAAAAAATATATAATAGTAACAGTAGGGGGTGTTGGTATGTTGAAAACCCTCCAATCCCTTTATATGTATGTATTTATCTAGTTAATTTAATTTATTTTTAATGTTGACCTGCTTTTGATGGGTGTGGATATATAGAAAACTGTATATTTTTATTTAGTGGTTAGTCACCTTGTTTTTCAAGATATCCACATCCAGCTTTATCTTTTCATCATTTTCCTTTATACCTGTTTCTATTTTCTGGACTCCGTGAAGTACGGTGGAGTGGTCTTTTCCTATCTTTTTTCCTATTCCGTCCAGGGAATAATCGGTCATGGTCCTGCAGAGGTACATGGCCAGCTGCCTTGGATAAGCCACGTCCTTTTTCTTTTTATGGCTTACCAGTTCCTGCCTTTCTATCTTGAAATGGTCACAGACGGTGTCTATTATGTAGTCTACCGTGATGAGTGTCTGTGTCCTTGGGGAAATGATGCTCTCCAGCTGTGAGATGGCGTTTTCCATGGTTATTTCATTTTTGGTAAGCTTTGAATACGCAAATAATTTGTTGAGGGCTCCTTCCAGTTCCCTGATGTTGGATGTGATGTTTCTTGCTATGTAGCTTAGTATTTCATCATCCAGGTAGAAATTTTCATTTTCTTCCTTGGACTTTAATATGGCCATCCTCGTCTCATAGTCAGGCTCCCCTATATGGGCAAGGAGTCCCCATTCGAGCCTCGTCCTTATCCTGTCTTCGAGTATCTGCATGTCCTTTGGCGGCTTGTCAGATGATATGATGATCTGCTTTTTAGCCGTATGAAGCTCATTGAATGTGTGGAAAAATTCTTCCTGTGTGCTTTCTTTTCCTATTATGAACTGTATGTCGTCTATGAGCAATGCATCTACGTTCCTGTATTTTTCCCTGAACCGGGCATTGCTTCCGTTACGGATGGCCTCTATCAGCTCATTGGTAAATTTTTCAGAGGTTACGTATCTTACCACGGCATTGGGGTTTTCATTGAGTATGAAATGCGCTATGGAGTGCATGAGGTGGGTCTTTCCAAGACCCGCCCCCCCATAGAGGAGCAGGGGATTGTAGACCTCGCCCGGAGCCTCGGAGGCTGCAAGTGATGCGGCATAGGCTATCTGGTTGTTGGAACCTACTATGAAGCTGTCAAATGTGTAATTAGGGTTTAAATTGATAATGCCTTCATCGGAAGGTATGTCAGGGACATCTTGTTCTTTGGGACTATTTGCTTTGGTGGTAAAGACCACATGATAGCTTTTTTGAAGTACCTCGGTGATTCCCACTTCAAGCGGCTGGGTGTATTTTTTCCTGATAAATCCCAGTATGCGGTCATTTTCCTCCGGTACGGCTATCGTCAGTTCATTACCGTTTAATGAAAGCGGTGAAAGGGGGAGGACCCATTGCTCGAAGGAAACATCGGTCAGGTCAAATTCCTCCTTAACGGTCTTTAATATTTCAGGCCATTTTTTTAGTATTTCCTCCATGAGGGTCTCCTTTTGTTTACTTCCATTTTACTGAGTTTGTAACTTGATAATTATACCATATATTAACAATTATTTCAATCTTTTTTTAAGTTATCCACAGGTTTTCAACAATAAGTGGATAAAAAACTTTTTTTACACTGATATAGTAGGTGTGAAAAAAAATGCTTGACTAAAATTGATTATTTCTATATAATACTTAGGTTACGATTGTATAAAAAATTTAATTTGGAGGATTTTAAGGATGAGTAAGATGACATTTCAACCCAAAAAAAGGCAGAGAAAGAAAGAACATGGGTTTAGGAAAAGGATGCGCACCAAGGGGGGGAGAAAGGTTTTGGCCGCCAGGAGGCTGAAAGGCAGAAAGAAACTTTCTGCGTAAGGTGTTTTTTAATTATGGTAAATGAATTTATTTAATGCGTTTACTATACCAAAGTCTTTTTGAAAGAATATGAAATTCAGCTATAGTTTGAGGAAAAGTCCGGATTTTGAAATTGTGTACAGGAAGGGCGTATCTATCGCAAACCGCCAGATGGTTATTTATTATTTGGAAAATGGGACAGGCTGTAACAGGATTGGGATTTCAGTCAGCAAAAAGATTGGAAACAGCGTGATCCGCCACAGGATAAAACGCTTGATAAAGGAAAGTTATCGATTGAATGAAGAGAGGTTCCGGGAAGGTGTAGATATGGTTTTCATAGCGAGGAGTCCTTTGCCCGGAATGGGTTTTGATGAAGTGGAACAGTCATTTTTGCATCTGGCAAATAAGGCGGGAATGCTGAAGGGATGAAGAAAGTATTAATATATTTCATTAGATTGTATCAAAAGTACCTTTCCCCCATGAAGACTACCAAATGTCCATATTATCCTACCTGCTCTTGTTATGCAGTGGAGGCCTTGGAAAAGCATGGGGCCATTAAGGGTTCTTTGCTTGCCGCATGGAGGATATTAAGGTGCAATCCCTTTTCGCATGGAGGATTTGATCCTGTTCCATAGACCAGGAGGTTTTTAGTGTCTAATTTGGTAGTTTTTACCGCATATCTAGGCAGGTTCAAGTTGTTCGGATACATCGCCATTTTGCTGGGCGGTGTCATGAACTACCTGTATGAAGGGATGTCGGCCATAGGTATCAGTAATATCGGCGTAGCCATTATAGTGCTGACCGTGCTGATATATACATTGATGCTTCCCCTCACTTACAAGCAGCAAAAGTTTTCCAGGCTTTCAAGAAAGATGAGCCCGGAGCTTAAAGCCCTTCAGGAAAAATACAAGGACAAAAGGGATCAGGCATCCCAGCAGGCCATGCTCGAAGAGCAGCGTGAGATTTATGACAAATACGGGATTTCACCTACGGGGAGCTGCCTTCAGTCTTTTATTTCCATATTGATATTGCTTCCCCTCTACAGGGTGATCTACAATGTTCCTGCCTATGTCAGCAAGGTATATAATACCTTCGTACCTGCCGTGGAAGGGATAATGGGGACGGATGGATATAAGTCCACATTTGACAAACTAGTATCGGGGTTTAATATCTCCCTTTCAAACTTAGGGGTAAGCGACAACAGCATATCTTCCCTGTCGGATGCGCAGATACCCAAGAGGATAGTGGATATCCTTTACAAGTGTAACCCTGATAATTGGGCTTCTTTGGCTGATACCTTTAAGGATACAGATATAGCGGGAGTACAGAATTCATTTAATGAGATAAGCAGCTTTTTGTTTATGAACATTACGAATTCCCCCAGATATACCATGCTTTCGGCTTTTTCTGAGGGAAAATGGGGATTGGTGATATTGGCACTTTTGGTGCCTGTCATTGCGGGTTTGACCCAGTTTATCAACCTTCGCCTGGCTCCCACGGCAGGATCTGGGAATCCTGATGATCCAATGGCCAGCCAGATGAAGATGATGAATTACATGATGCCTTTGATGTCCGTGTTTTTCGTATTTACACTGCCATTCGGACTGGGCATTTATTGGATTACGGGTGCCCTTATAAGGAGCCTTTACCAGGTTATTTTTAACAAGCATTTTGACAAGATAGACCTGGATGAGATCATCGAAAAGAATAAAGAAAAGGCACAGAAAAAGAAGGAAAAGCGCGGTATCAATATCGAGAGGCTCAATCGGGCGGCCACCATGTCTACCCGCAGCATAAAAAGTTCCGATATTTCCGATAAGGAGAGGGAAAGGCTGCTTTCCGAGGCTTCTTCTATAAAGGAAAATGCCCGTCCGGGAAGCCTGGCTGCCAGGGCAAATATAGTGAGTGAATTTAATAAAGGGAAGAAAAGAAAAGATGATTCCCCTGAAGGTGGAGAGGGAGAATAATTTTTAGGAGTATTGATGGTATGGATTTTCAGGAATTTTCAGGTAAAACAGTAGATGATGCGCTAACCAATGCTTCCGTGGCACTGGGTACTGCCAGTGATGAACTGGAATATGAAATAGTGGAAAGGGGAAGTACGGGTTTCCTAGGGATAGGTAATAAAGACGCTGTAATAAAGGCAAGAAAAAAGTCATTGAATCCTGAGGACGTAGCGAGGGATTTTGTGCAAAGTATCCTTGATTGCATGCAGGTGGATGCGGATATCAGCATATCCCGTGATGAGGAAGATGCCTTGTGCATGGATCTTTCGGGGGAAGCCATGGGAATCATGATAGGAAAGAGGGGTCAGACATTAGACGCCCTTCAGTATCTCACGAGCCTTGTGGCAAATAAACATTCTGAGGATTATGTCAGGATAAAGCTGGATACTGAGAGCTATCGTGACAGAAGGAAGAAGACCTTGGAGAATCTGGCAAAGAATATTGCGTTCAAGGTAAAAAGAACCAAGAAGCCTGTAAGATTGGAGCCCATGAATCCTTTCGAGAGGAGGGTCATACATTATGCGCTGCAAAATGACAGATATGTCACTACTTACAGCGAAGGAGATGAGCCTTTCAGAAGGGTAGTGGTGGTTCTTAAGAAATAAGATTAGAGTAGTTTTTTTAAGGGCGGGGATGAAGGTGTTCCCGTCCTTTTTCTTTACCGTGGTGTTTGAAATGATTCATAATAATTTAGATGATACCATATGCGCTATTGCCACCGCTTTATCTCCTTCTGGTCTTTCCGTGATCAGGGTGAGCGGAAAAGACTCAATAGGTGTTGTGGATAAAATGTTCAAAAGTGTAAAAGAAGGATTTTGTTTAGAAAATGTGGATAGTCATTCTATTCATTATGGATATATAGTTGATAACTCCGGAAAGACCGTGGATGAGGTGTTGGTATTGGTGATGAGGGCTCCGAGGAGCTTTACCGCTGAGGATACCGTGGAGATAGACTGCCATGGAGGAATTTTCGTTACCGAATATATATTAAATCTATGTATAAATAATGGCGCCAGGCTTGCAGATCCTGGCGAGTTTACCAAAAGAGCCTTTGTAAATGGGAGGATTGACCTTTCTGCCGCCGAAGCTGTCTGTGATCTTATTAATGCAAAAAATGACTTTGCCCATGATAGTGCCATGGATCAGGTAAAGGGAAGATTGTACGATGAGATATCCCTTTTACGTGATGAAATTATCACCGATACTGCTTTCATAGAGGCTGCTTTGGATGATCCTGAGCATTATTCGGTGGATGGTTTTTCTGAAATTCTTGGGAGAAATGTGGATAAGTGGGTGGATAAAGTATGTTCTTTTGTTAATAAATCAAGGAGCGGAATGTTATTAAAAGAGGGTATATCTACAGCGATTGTGGGTAAGCCCAATGTTGGAAAAAGCTCCATATTCAATCTTCTTTGCGGAAGACAGAGGGCCATAGTCACAGATATTCCCGGTACTACCAGGGATGTGTTGGATACACAGGTAAGGATGGGTCAGATAATATTAAATATTACGGATACCGCCGGCATCAGGGATGCTGATGATGAAGTGGAAAAAATAGGAGTGGAAAAATCCAGGGAAATGATCCAAAAAGCGGATCTTGTGCTTTTTGTATGTGATGTTTCAGGGAAGATAGATGACGCTGACAGGGATATTTTTAATAAATTACATGGTGTGCCCGTAATAGTATTGGCAAATAAATGTGATACAGGATCGAACATATATTCGTTAAATGAGCTGTCAAATGAGTTTGGGGAGGGTGTTCCCATCATTTTATTTTCTGCCAGGACGGGCAGTGGCCTTGATGAACTGGAAAACAAGATATTGAAAATGTTTTTTGAAGGGAATCTCAATTATAATGACGAGGTAACTGTTACCAATATCAGGCAGGTAAATGCGCTTAAAAAATGCCTTGAAAGCCTTGGAAAGGTAAAGGAATCCATCCTTATGAATATGGAGGAGGATTTTTTTACTATAGATCTGATGGATGCATATAATGCCTTGGGTGAGATTACAGGTGAAACTGCCGGTGACGATCTCATAGACAATATATTTGGAAAGTTTTGTATGGGAAAGTGACTTACTTTTATGTGTGGGGTAGGGAGCTGTGAATAGTAACTTTTTACAGTTTCTTTATTGGTGAAGTGATGATCAGGGAAAAATATGATGTATGTGTGATAGGCGCGGGACATGCGGGGTGTGAAGCTGCCCTTGCCTGCGCCAGACTGGGACTTGAAACCATTATTTTTACAGTGAGTGTTAACAGTATTGCCTTCATGCCGTGCAATCCCCATGTGGGGGGAAGCTCCAAGGGGCATCTGGTAAAGGAGCTGGATGCTTTAGGCGGTGAGATGGGGAAAAATATTGATGCTACCTTTATCCAGTCAAAGATGCTCAATAAATCCAAGGGTCCTGCCGTTCATTCATTAAGGGCTCAGGCAGATAAGGAAGAGTACTCCAAAAGGATGAGGATGACCCTGGAAAACACGGATCACCTGACCTTGAAACAGACCGAAATCAGTGAAGTGCTGGTAGAGGATGAAATGGTAAAGGGAGTACGTTCTGTTTCGGGTGCGGAATTTTTATCTGAGTGTGTGATACTTTGTACCGGTACGTATCTTAATGCCAGGTGTCTGTATGGTGAGGTGATAGAACATACAGGTCCCAATGGATTAAAGGCGGCAACGCATTTAACAAAGTCTTTGCATAGCTTAGGAATAAAGACCATACGCCTTAAGACGGGCACTCCCGCAAGGGTGGACAAAAGGTCTTTGGATTTTTCGAAGATGGTCAAAGATCCGGGTGATGAGAGGGTTATTCCTTTTTCTTTTACTACTGATCCCGAGAGTGTGCAGATAGAGCAGGAGGATTGCTATCTGACTTATACCAATGAAATGACCCATGAAATAATAAGGGAGAATCTTGACAGATCCCCCCTTTTTTCGGGAGTGATAGAAGGCACGGGGCCCAGGTATTGTCCCTCGATAGAAGACAAGGTAGTGAAATTTCCCGATAAGGAAAGGCATCAGCTCTTCGTGGAGCCTGAGGGGAGGTCTACGAATGAGATGTATCTTTCGGGAATGTCTTCTTCTTTGCCGGAGGATGTGCAGTATGATCTTTATCATACCATTCCGGGTCTGGAAAATGCGAAGATAGTTAGAAATGCTTACGCCATAGAATATGACTGCATTGACCCTGTTCAGGTCACCCATACATTGGAATTTAAGAATATTAAAGGCCTTTTTAACGGTGGACAGAGTAATGGAAGCTCGGGATATGAAGAGGCGGCCGTACAGGGATTCATTGCCGGGGTAAATGCCGCAATGAAAATCCTTGATAAGGAGCCGCTCATTTTGGAAAGATCTGAGAGCTATATAGGAGTCCTGATAGATGATCTGGTCACCAAAAAGATTACGGAGCCTTACAGGATGATGACTTCCAGGGCAGAGTACAGGCTATTATTAAGGCAGGACAATGCTGACCTGCGGCTTACCAAATATGGACATCGGGTTGGGATTATTTCCGATGACAGGATGGAGTATGTAAGAAATAAAGAAAAAGATATTTTGAATGAGATAGACCGTGTAAAAAATGTAAGGCTGGGGGCTTCCAAAGAGGTTAATGGTTTTTTGGAATCTGTTTCGTCATCCCCCCTTAATACAGGGTGTTCTCTGGCAGATCTTATCAAAAGACCGGAACTTGATTACGAGAAAGTTTCTTTAATAGATGAAAAAAGACCCGTCCTTTCTGATGAAATAAAAGACCAGGTAAATATTGAAATCAAATATGAAGGATATATCAGAAGGCAGATGAGTCAGGTCGAATCTGCCGCAAAGATGGAAAAAAAGAAGATTCCGGAAGATTTTGATTACGAAAGTGTACATGGCTTAAGGCTGGAGGCAAAAAGCAAGCTTTCTCAGATAAGACCTGTTTCCATAGGTCAGGCAGGAAGGATTGCGGGGGTATCACCGGCTGACATATCGGTGCTGCTGGTGGCGCTAAAGAAGCATGCGAAATGATGATATCGGGGTTATTTTTATGAACCGCTATAAAGATTTTTTCAAGGAAAGTATATCAGAATATGGTCTATTGCTTTCTGATGAAAAGTGGGAGTGTCTTTGTAATTTTTATAAGATGCTGCTTGAAAAAAATAAGGTAATGAACCTTACTGCCATTACAGATCCCTTTGATGTGGTGGTAAAGCATTTTTTAGATTCTCTTTCCTTATGCAGTGTATTTGATTTTACTGAATGTTCGTCTGTAGTGGATGTGGGTACAGGTGCCGGGTTTCCGGGCATCGTACTGAAAATATTTTTTCCTGAGATTAATTTCGTTTTAGTGGATTCTTTGGGAAAAAGGGTTAGTTTCCTTGAAGATGTGATTTCTGAAATCAGCCTGAAAAATATTTGCGCCATTCATGGGCGTGCTGAGGATCTGGGACATGACTTGAAATACAGGGAGCAATTTGATCTGTGTGTTTCAAGAGCGGTGGCAAATATCGCCACCCTTTGTGAATATTGTATTCCTTTTGTAAAAGTGGGGGGAAGCTTCATTGCTTACAAATCAGGTAATACTGATGATGATCCTGAAAAATTTGAAAAGGCTGTTAATGAGTTGGGTGGAGAAAAATATTTTTCAAAAAAATTTGTTTTAAACGGGGAATTTGACAGGAGTTTTATATGTATTTCAAAGTCTATTTCTACTCCTGAAAAATACCCACGAAGACCCGGTATACCTGGAAAGAGGCCAATTATTTAACTTGAATTTTTCACTTACATTTCTGCTTATACATATAAGTTTATGTTTAGTGATTGTTTCACACGAATACATGCTCGAATATTTGTTCTTAGATACTATAATTAGTATTTTTCATTTTATTATGAAACTAAATGATGTGGTATGTTTCACGTGAAACAAAATACTAAAAAACAAAGATAAAAATGTTTCACGTGAAATATATGGGTAGGTTACCTATAACTATAGTAAACGTATTTATTAAATGCGTTTACTATAAAATGATGTATGAAGCTCGTACAGGATCACCAAAAGACATAATAAAGTTGGAACTATTCGAAAATTGGGAAAAGATAGCAAAAGAATTGGAAAAACAATGAATAAATACGATTTTGACAAGGCAGTAGATAGAAAAAACACGTATTCATTAAAGTGGAATGTACCTGAAAATGAGCTTCCAATGTGGGTGGCTGACATGGACTTTGCCTGTGCACCTGAAATATTGGAAGCCTTAAGAGAAAGAATGGACATGGGTGTATTCGGTTATACGATAATACCGGATGCCTGGTATGAAGCTTATCATGGCTGGTGGAAAAAAAGACATGGTCTGGATGTTCCAAAAAATAGCTATGTGTTTTGTACGGGAGTGCTTCCGGTCATATCCACAGCCATAAGGAGCTTCTCAAATCCGGGAGAGAAGATACTCCTTATGAGTCCTGTATATAATGCGTTTTATCATATAATAGAAAACAATGGGAGAGTGGTATCTGAAGCAGACTTGATTTGTGAGAATGGAGAATACAAAATAGATTTCAAAGATTTGGAAGAAAAATTAAAAAATGCCAACACACCCATGATGATACTTTGCAATCCACACAATCCCATAGGAAGAATCTGGACAAAGGAGGAGCTGGGAAAAATAGGGGAACTTTGTGAAAAACATTCGGTTCTTGTCATTTCAGATGAAATTCATTGTGATATAACATATCCAGGTAAAAAATATATACCCTTTGCATCGGTATCCGAAACAAATAAAAAAATTGGGATTACCTGCATGGCACCGTCAAAAGCCTTCAATCTGGCGGGAATATGCACGGCGGCGGTGATGGATGCGGATAAAAAAAGAAGAAAAAGGTTATCTACAGCACTTATGAATGACGGAGCGGCCGGAGCCAATGTTTTCGGAGTGGATGCGGCAATAGCGGCATTTACAAAAGGGGAAGAATGGATAGAAGAATTAAATGAATATCTTTTCCAAAACAAGACTTATGTTCAAAATTATATCAAAAAAAACATCCCCGATATATCAATGAGTGAAGCGGATGCCACATACCTGCTGTGGCTGGATGTAAGAAAGATATCAAACGATTCAAAAAAAATCTGCTCATACATAAGAAACAGGACGGGTCTGTATCTGATACCGGGAATAGAATATGGCAAAGCGGGAGAAGGGTTTTTAAGAATGAATATTGCATGCCCAAAAAGCAGGGTGGAAGACGGGATGGAAAGATTGAAAGAAAGTATAAGGCATTTATAGAAAAAAACCGTGCATCCTGCTTCGAACCCCAGGCAAGGTGCGCTTCTTTGGTAGTTTGCTCGGATCAGGCACCCTCGCGGCACACGGAAGGTCCTGCTTAGTGCTGCTTCATTCCTGACCTGACACGGTTCACAGGTTCCCGTCGCACGAGACCCAATCTGTCAACACCACTTGCCAAAGGCTGCCACCCCACCGAAAGCCCTGGGCAGGATATCACCCCCGCTGTAGCGGATTGCGGGTACAGGACACCGCTAACGCCCCGGCTGCACGGAAATAATATAATACAACATTTTTTAAGGTTTGTCAAGAATTTATCCTTGTAAGCTGTTCTTTTTTATGGTATGATGTAAAGCAAACGCAAGGAGGTTTTACCATGGCAAAAAAGATTGCAGTTATTTTTCCGGGAGTGGGATATACCACAGACAAGCCCCTGCTCTACTATGGAAAAAAGATCGCAAAGCAGAATGGTTATGAGATAAAGGAGATCAGCTTTCACGATCTTCCTGATGACGCAAAAAGCTCAAGAGAGAAGATGATGGAATGCTTTAAGATGGTGATATCGCAGTCCGATGAACAGCTAAAGGACGTGGACTTTGGTAGGTATGAAAGCATCATGTTCATATCAAAGAGCATAGGCACAGTGGGTGCCAGCGTCTTTGCGGCTAAAAACGACATACCCGCAAAACAGGTATATTTCACACCCCTGGAGCAGACGTTTTCCCTCATACAGGAGGGCAATGGTCTCGTGTTCCACGGAAGCCGGGATCCATGGGTCGATGTGGAAAAAATAAGGGAATTGTGCAGGAAAAAAAAGCTGCTTCGCCGTGAGATAAAGGATGCGGACCACTCGCTGGAAACCGGCAGCATTCAGACAGACGTTACCAATATGGCAAATATCATCCAAGAGACAGAAGACTATCTGGTGGGAGGTCCCATCTATCAGTATTCCATACCGACACGAAAATCCGGTATGGCACAGATGTCCGACTATCGGGGAAAGATTCTCCTCATTGTAAATACCGCAACGGGCTGCGGATTCACGCCGCAGTATGAGGGGCTTGAGGATATTTATGAAAAGTATCGGTCAAAGGGATTTGAGGTTCTGGATTTTCCATGCAACCAGTTTATGAACCAGGCTCCGGGAAGCGACACGGAGATACATAATTTCTGCACTTCCAGGTACAATATCTCTTTTCCTCAGTTTTCAAAGATAGAGGTAAATGGAAGCAACGAGCTGGAGCTATACACATTCTTAAAGAAAAGACAGGGTTTCAAGGGTTTTTTGCGTAACACGAAGGAAAGCATATACATGGAAAAAGTGATAGCGGAAGCAGATCCCGATTATCAAAACAACAGTGACATCAAGTGGAATTTCACAAAATTTCTGGTAAACCGCACGGGCCAGGTGGTAGACCGTTTCGAACCCGATGTGGGAACCGAGATAATAGATCAGGCGGTGGCAAGGTTGATCAATGAGGAAGAGGGGATGTAAAAGAAAACGCCATGGAAGCTTTTATGAAAGGAACTTGATATATGGATACGAGATTATATGTATGTACACATAAGGAATTTACTCCTCCCTCATCTTCCCTCTATATCCCGCTACATGTAGGGAGGGCGATTTCTGATGAACTGGGATACTTAGGTGATGATACGGGGGATAATATTTCCGGGAAAAACAGATCCTTTTGCGAGCTCACCGGTATTTACTGGATATGGAAAAATGTACAATGTGACATAGTCGGCATCTGTCATTACAGGAGGTATTTTGTTGAAAGTGAGGACTTTCTGACGAAAGAATCCATTGAGTCAGTGATAAGAAGTGGCAGGGCAGATATCATTGTGCCCTCAAGCGCATGGACGCCTTATAAGTCCAATCAAACGCATTACCAAAAGATTCACCATATTGCAGATTATAATATTTTAAGGGACGTAATCTCTGAAAAATATCCGGAATATATACCTGCGTTTGACTTTTTTTCCAAGACAAACCTGGCCTCTTCGGCAAACATGGTGATTACCAAAAAAGAAATATTCGATGAATACTGCAGGTGGCTCTTCGATATTCTTTTCGAGGTGGAAAAAAGGACGGATATTTCGGATTACGATTCTTTCCAGTACAGGCTTTACGGATACTTATCAGAACGTATGTTCCGCATGTGGTTGATGATGCATGAATACAAGGTCAGGGAATTTCATGTCAGGGAATTTGATGCTTCCGTTTCATTCCAAGGAAGGCTGGTCTTTATGACGGGGGTTTTGGATACACTGGATATTTTCACCTATGATTTAATAAGGGCATTTTCTGCCCTGGGGTATGAATGCTTTGAGTTTAATACATCAAATATGGCAGAATCCCTTGGAAAACTTTCCGTGTTTTTACAAAAACCCACAAAAGCTGTCATAACGTTTAATAACCTGGGATTTAACATGGAGCTGTCTGAGGGAGAAAACATTTGGGAGACTCTGGGCATCCCCTGTATCAATATTTTGATGGATCACCCTTTTCATCACAAAAAGGCACTGGACGAGGCTCCGCAAAATGCGGTGATTCTTTGTCCTGACAAAAACCACATGAAATATGTGCAACGGTATTATCCCACAATACCTGTTACAGGTTTCCTTCCGCATGGGGGAAATGCTTTTACACCTTCCCCTCTTCCTTTAAAGGAACGCTCCATTGACCTCATATATGCCGGTGGAATTTCCACTCCTTTCATAAAAAAGGCCATGCCGGATTTCTCTCAGTTTCCTTTCAACGCAAAGTCCATTGGGGACGAGGCTTTTTGCATGATGCAAAAGAATCCTTCCATGACTACGGAATCTTCCTTGGAAAAATGCCTTCTTGCTCATAAAATCGTTTTGTCAGATGCCGAACTGTGCGATTTTATTGAAAAAATGAAATATGTTGATATGAAAATAGTGTCATATTTCAGGGAAAAAACAGTCCGTACACTCGTAGAGGCAGGAATAAACGTCACCTTGTATGGAACCGGTTGGGATGATTTTCCATGGATGGACGCACCGAATCTAAACTTCTGTGGAAGGGCTCGTGCCGATGAAATAGTTCACTTGATGGGAGATACAAAAATAGTATTGTCTACCATGACATGGTTTAAGGATGGAACACATGATAGGGTATATAATGGAATGCTCCAGGGAGCCCTTGTTATTTCTGATACCTCCGTATACATGAAGGAAAATTATCCATACTATCCTAAAAACACCATGGAAGAAAGCCTTCTTGCGATGTTTGAGCTGGATCAAATAGAAGCTCTTCCATCAATGGTTTGTAATTTTTTAAATAATCTTGATATGTCACAGATCATGGCGGATAACGGAAGACGTCATGCACTTGTAAACGAAACATGGGATCACCGCGCAAAAGAGCTCCATCAGGATTTGTTGAAATGAGCAACTCGACCCAACTCAAAAAGCCTGTTCGGGTTGGTAAAAACAGCCATCATTCCGCCATTCGTCCTGAACTGTTCCATCTGCAAGTCGTCCTTGCTTCTATCGGTGTATTTAACTATAGCAATTTCAATATTTGATGAGTCTACCCACTCGATATCCGTCAGTCCGACCCACTGATTAGGATATGCTTTTGCGATTTCCGGCCATGTCATGCGTTTAGACATAAAATCAACTCCTTTCGGATATACTTTTACTCACCTATCATAGCTTAGAACCGGCCCAATTTCCAGTCTAAATTTCTGTTAAAGGGTACATGGATGTTACTATCCACTAACGAAACTTTTTCTTGACAAATCCTCATTTTTGAGTATAATGAATAGGTGTGCCTTTTTATGGGTCGTTTCGAAGGCTCTGAAGGCTGCCGCAAATTTTCTGAAAAGGAGGTGAAAATTATGCCAACATTCAACCAATTGGTCCGCAAGGGTCGCCAGACTTCAGTGAAGAAGTCCACGGCACCGGCTCTCCAGGTGGGTTACAATTCCCTGCACAAGAAGGCTACAAAGACTTCTTCGCCGCAGAAGAGGGGTGTGTGTACTGCCGTAAAGACAGCTACGCCAAAGAAGCCGAATTCAGCCCTTAGGAAGATAGCCAGGGTACGTCTTTCCAATGGAATAGAGGTCACCAGCTACATACCGGGCGAGGGACATAACCTTCAGGAGCACAGCGTGGTCATGGTCAGGGGAGGCCGTGTGAAGGATCTTCCGGGTACCCGTTACCATGTGATCAGGGGAACCTTGGATACAGCGGGTGTGGCCAACAGGAAGCAGGCCCGTTCCAAGTATGGCGCGAAGCGCCCGAAGAAGTAAGGATGATTGAGACGTTTGTATTTTGTCAAAATTGTTCTGCAAATCAAAATTTTATAGGTTAGTGTTGGGATAAATTTCGCTTTTATGGTAAACCATCTTGAATGGTCATCATATATTCATAGAGCAAAATCTCCCGTTCGGGAGAATTTATTTCGCACGAACACGGATGATGTGAGTACCTATGATTTAATTTCGGGGTCACCCGATACATGATTAAGGAGGGAAGAACGTGCCACGTAAAGGACATACCCAAAAACGAGATGTTTTGGCGGATCCTATTTATCACAATAAGGTCGTTACAAAACTCATCAACAACATAATGCTTGACGGCAAAAAGGGCGTAGCCCAAAAAATAGTCTACGGAGCGTTCGAGCGTGTAGAAGAGAAGTCCGGCAAGGACGCAGTAGAGGTTTTTGAAGAGGCCATGGCAAACATCATGCCTGTCCTCGAAGTGAAGGCGCGCCGTATCGGCGGAGCCACATACCAGGTGCCCATTGAGGTGCGCCCGGACAGGAGGCAGGCTTTGGCCTTAAGGTGGCTTACGAATTTCTCGCGCGCGAGGAATGAGAAGACCATGCAGGAGCGCCTGGCCAATGAAATTTTGGATGCGGCAAACAATACAGGCGCATCCGTCAAGCGGAAAGAAGATATGCACAAGATGGCCGAGGCAAACAAGGCGTTTGCCCATTACAGGTTTTAGTGTGTTGTTTTGATCAAACTTAAAAAATGATTGGGACGATACATTAGCCATTTGATAGGAGGAAAGATTCTTGGCTGGAAGAGAGTATCCACTCGAACGAACCAGGAATATCGGGATCATGGCGCATATCGATGCCGGAAAGACGACATTGACAGAGCGCATCCTGTATTATACTGGTGTTAACTACAAGATAGGCGAGACCTATGAAGGCACTGCTACCATGGACTGGATGGAGCAGGAGCAGGAAAGAGGTATCACCATCACTTCCGCCGCCACCACCTGCCACTGGTCTGTACAAAAACAGGCCAAACCCGACCCATCTGCAGAAGAGAACCGTATCAATATCATTGATACGCCCGGGCACGTGGATTTTACGGTAGAGGTGGAAAGATCCCTTAGGGTGTTGGACGGTGCCATCGGCGTGTTTGATGCCAAGGGAGGTGTGGAGCCACAGTCGGAGAACGTGTGGCGCCAGGCGGACACATACAATGTCCCCCGTATGGCTTTCGTAAACAAGATGGATATTTTGGGTGCGGATTTTTACAATACGGTGGATGAGATAGGGACGAAGCTGGGAAAGAACGCCGTAGTGATCCAGCTCCCCATAGGAAAAGAAGATCATTTCGAGGGAGTCATAGACCTCTTTGAAATGAAGGCATATATTTACAACGACGCCAAGGGCGAGGATATTTCCATTGTGGATATCCCCGATGACATGAAGGATGAGGCGGAAACCTACCATGAGGAGCTGATCGAGAAGATCTGCGAGTTTGACGATGACCTCATGGAAAAATACCTTGAGGGCGGGGAAGTAACCATAGAAGAGCTCAAGGCAGCACTCAGGAAGGGCACCATAACGAACGAAGGAGTACCCGTATGTTGCGGGTCTGCCCATCAGAACAAGGGCATTCAGAAGCTCCTTGACGCCATAGTAGAGTTCATGCCCGCACCGACGGACATCCCCGCGATAAAGGGTGAGGACATGGAAGGCAACGAGATAGAGCGCCACGCATCGGACGAAGAGCCATTCTCGGCACTGGCCTTCAAGATTGTCACGGATCCCTTCGTAGGTCGTCTGGCATACATCCGCGTGTACTCAGGGCACCTGAAGTCGGGCTCATACGTCCTCAATGCCACGAAGGACAAGAAAGAGCGTGTCGGGCGTATCCTGCAGATGCATGCAAACAAGAGGGAAGAGCTGGACATGGTCTATTCGGGAGATATCGCTGCTGCCGTCGGATTCAAGCTGACATCCACGGGAGATACGATATGCGATGAGCAGCATCCCGTGATATTGGAGTCAATGGAATTCCCGGAGCCTGTAATCCAGCTGGCTATAGAGCCAAAGACAAAGGCAGGTCAGGGAAAGATGGGAGAGGCTCTGGCAAAGCTGGCTGAGGAAGATCCTACATTCCGCGCGCATACGGACGAGGAGACGGGGCAGACCATCATAGCCGGCATGGGCGAGCTCCACTTGGAAATCATCGTGGACAGGCTGCTTCGCGAATTCAAGGTAGAGGCGAACGTAGGTGCGCCGCAGGTAGCTTACAAGGAGACCTTCACGAAGGCCGTGGACGTAGAGTCAAAGTACGCAAAGCAGTCCGGTGGCCGTGGTCAGTACGGACACTGCAAGGTGAAATTCGAGCCCATGGACGCAAACGGGGAAGAGCTCTTCAAGTTTGAATCCACCGTGGTAGGCGGAAACATTCCCAAGGAATACATCCCGGCGGTGGGAGAAGGTATTGAGGAGGCCACGCAGTCCGGTGTTCTGGCGGGCTTCCCGGTGGTAGGCGTACATGCCACGGTATATGATGGTTCCTACCACGAGGTGGACTCATCCGAAATGGCCTTCCATATAGCCGGATCCATGGCATTCAAGGATGCCATGCAGAAGGCAGACCCTATACTCTTAGAGCCCATCATGAAGGTGGAGGTCACCATGCCCGAGGAGTACATGGGGGATGTCATAGGCGATATTAATTCCCGCAGGGGCAGGATAGAGGGAATGGACGATGTAGGAAACGGAAAGATAGTAAGGGGCTATGTTCCCCTCTCCGAGATGTTCGGATATTCCACAGACCTTCGTTCCAAGACCCAGGGACGCGGAAATTACTCCATGTTTTTTGAGAAATATGAGCCCGTGCCGAAGTCGGTGCAGGAAAAGATTATCTCGAACCATGCGAAGTAAGATCGTGCAGGCAGATACTTTGTAACCAAAACACAAGTTCATGAAAAATACACTTGAAAAAGATTCATGGTTTTTATATAATAGAAGACCATAAGGAGGATTTTTACAATGGCTAAAGCTAAATTCGAAAGGAACAAACCGCATTGTAACATCGGTACCATCGGACACGTAGACCACGGCAAGACTACATTGACTGCCGCCATCACAAAGGTACTGTCTGAGAGGGTATCCGGAAACGACGCCGTAGACTTCGAGAACATCGACAAGGCTCCTGAAGAGAGGGAGCGTGGTATCACCATCTCCACGGCACACGTGGAGTATGAGACAGAAAAGAGGCATTATGCACACGTTGACTGCCCCGGGCATGCAGATTATGTAAAGAACATGATCACCGGTGCGGCTCAGATGGACGGTGCTATCCTCGTGGTAGCAGCTACTGACGGCGTGATGGCTCAGACACGTGAGCACATCCTTCTTTCCCGTCAGGTAGGCGTGCCCTACATCGTGGTATTCCTCAACAAGTGCGACATGGTAGACGACGATGAGCTGATAGAGCTGGTCGAGATGGAGGTTACCGAGGTACTGGAGGAGTATGACTTCACGGACTGCCCAATCGTAAAGGGTTCTGCACTGAAGGCCCTTGAGGATCCTTCAGGCGAGTGGGGCGACAAGATCATGGAGCTCATGGAGCAGGTGGATACCTATATTCCCGATCCTGAGCGTGACACTGACAAGCCGTTCCTTATGCCCATCGAGGATATCTTCACCATCACCGGACGTGGTACCGTGGCTACGGGCCGTGTAGAGCGTGGTGTGCTTCATGTAAATGACGAAGTGGAGATTGTGGGTATTTCGGACGAAGTGAAAAAGACCGTCGTTACCGGTGTCGAGATGTTCAGGAAGCTTCTTGATGAGGCTCAGGCCGGTGACAACATCGGGGCACTTCTCAGGGGTATTCAGCGTACGGAGATCCAGCGTGGACAGGTGCTTGCAAAGCCGGGTACCGTTACCTGCCACACCAAGTTCACCGCACAGGTATACGTGCTGACGAAGGACGAGGGTGGCCGTCATACACCTTTCTTCAACAACTACCGTCCGCAGTTCTACTTCCGTACGACCGACGTGACGGGTGTTATCAACCTTCCGGAAGGCACGGAGATGTGCATGCCCGGTGACAACGTGGAGATGACCATAGAGCTCATCCATCCCATCGCCATGGAGCAGGGACTTACCTTCGCTATCCGTGAGGGCGGACGTACGGTAGGTTCAGGAAGGGTTGCTACCATCATAGAATAAATAGATTATAGTGAACGTTTTTGACGTTCACCATAAAATGCCATAGATATGGTCAGGAGGGTTTCCCTGCGCAGGAAGCCCTCTTTTTTTAGAGAAAGAAAAAGAGATGTTGCTATTTACAGCTTTTCCGGCTGTAAATAGCGACGAATAGATTCTAAGGAGATGGATCAAGTGGTAGTGCCAAAAGACTGGGATCTTCCATCGGAAGGAAATGACGTACTTAGCGAGAAATTTGAGGCCCATATCCATGAGGGAAAGGAAGGAAGGATGCCTTACAGGCTCTTTGTTCCCGATCCGTCAGAAAAAGTGCCCATAGTCTTGTATATCCACGGGGCTGACTGCGTGGGAGATGATAATATTTCCCAGCTTTCCATGCACGACATAGGTACCATGTATGCAAGGCCTTCCTGGCAAAAGAAGCATCCGTGTTATGTTTTGGCTCCTCAGTATGGAATAGGCATGGGCTATACGGTGACGGACGTGGGAGCGGCAATACAGGATCTTTTGGAGCAGGTCATCCGTGAGCATGACGACATTGACAGGAGCCGCATTTATATATATGGCTATAGTGCGGGCGGGGCAAAGCTTTACCGCCTTCTGAAGCAGCACCCGGGATTTTATGCCGGAGCCATAGGGATATGCGGATCCACCGACAGGGCTTTTCTGGAGGATATCACGAAGACCCCTCTTTACATGGTTCATGCGGTCGATGACCCGGTGGTCCGATATTCCTACAAGAGTGGAAACCAAGACGTAAGGAAGCTGTCACACCTTGGGTCAGGTGACATCCACGAGATGTTTAGGGAAACCGTGGACTGGGACATGCATGTAAAGTTTCCGGAAAAAGGCTTCATGAAGGAGCATTACCATGTGAATGCCCACTGTTCATGGGTATACGTGTCAGACCCGGGGAACAGAGACATCAGTGAATGGCTGTTTTCGAAAAGGCTGAAATAAAAAAGATTAAAGAAAGGATTATCAGACCATGTCTACCAGGATATTCGTCATGACGCATAAGAGCTGCGAGCCCACGGGGTTTTCCGAATATACGCCGCTGCAGGTGGGAGCGGCAAAAAACGGGAAAATCCCCGGATATGTGGGAGATGACACAGGGGATAATATTTCCGCCCTGAACAAATATTATGGGGAGCTGACGGGAGTATACTGGATCTGGAAGAATTACCATGAAGATGATTTCATTGGAGTCTGCCACTACAGGAGGTATTTTACCGATGAGGAAAACAACCTTCTGGGGGAGGGGCAGATAGAGGAAATACTAAAAAAACACTCCATCATAGTCCCCCGCCCAAACATATCATTCCAGACAAACGAGGAAGGCTATGCGGAAAGTCATAACATAAATGACCTCTATGCCTGCGGGAGGGCGATAGGGAAGCTCTGCCCGGAATATGGACCGTATTTCGAGGAAAATCTAAAGTCACACAGGTCATACTTTGCAAACCTTATGATCACCTCTCATGAGAAGTATGATGAATACTGCCGGTGGCTGTTTTCCATCATAGACGAGGCAAAGGACGACATAGACGTCTCCGGCTATGATCCGTACCACAAGAGGGTGTACGGGTTTTTGTCAGAACAGCTCCTTACGGTATGGGTGAAGGGATCGAAGCTGTTGCCGTATGAATGTCATGTGGGAATAACATCTGAGAAGGTGGAAACGAGGGAGCTGAAAAAACGCCTTCAGGATCTGGTGACCAGGAAGAATTATACGGCGGCCAGGCAGGCGTATTACTCAGCCATGGAGAAGAGACCGGATGTACGGCTGGCAGGCTCTGACTTTAACGGGGAGCTGGGAAAAATAGAATGCATTCTCTACATTATGGAGCAGGAGAAGCTCTATGGACAGGAAAGCTTTGCCGGTGTTTCGTCTCTCCTGAAGGACCTTATCCTGCATTACGACAATATCACATCCATATTGAAGGCGCTGGGGGAAGGGTCGGCCACGCAGGAGATGATAGAGTACCTCTACAGCACCAAGACCACTACCATAGCCACGGAAGTCATCATGAGAAATACGGCCGGCATACAAAATGACGTGGTGAGACAGATACTGGGGATGCCAAAATAATGTGGCGCAGCCATCCATAGACCCCTTGTTTTCCGGACAGTCACTGAAAATCCGCTATTTACCAGTCCTCTTCCTCCGCCTCCCTAGGGGCTTTCCATTGGTGGAGCCTTTCCGTGATCTCAGAGATCCAGGCGTCTATCAGGGACAGCCGGCCATCCGGCAAGGACTTTTCATCGTACATGAGGCACATATAGTCATATGCGCTCTCTGAACTCATGCGTACGGTCATCCCATCTTTTTGGAAGGAGCCGTCCACGCACATGGAGTCGACGCCATATTTAATATGGTCAGGAGAAACGATCTCCTTTATTATGTCATACATCCTGTAAAAATCATCTTCTCCCCTGTAGCCGTTCAGGGTGACGAGGGTCTGTCCGTTTTTTAGGGAATATCTGGAATTATCGGTCATATGTCCGGCCTCCTTTGAATAAACCGCTGTGACTGCAAAACCCCGCAGGGATCTCAAACAGCTGTCATCAGACTATTATAACAGAATCAGAGAGATTTATCCATATGAAAATATTATTTTACAGATACGGCAGCATCTGCGAGCCGGATGTGATAGACGCTTTCAAGAAAAACAATATCACGGTGGACGAAATGACTGATGAGGTTACAGACAAGACCCTTACCGCCAGGGAGGTGGTGGAAAGGCTTAGTGCCTGTCTCCTTGAACATCCGTGCGATTTCGTTTTTTCGATAAATTTCTTTCCGCCCGTGTCGGAGGTCTGCAGGATACACGGAATACTTTACCTTTCATGGTCGGTGGACTGCCCGGTCTTAGAGCTGTATGCACAGGCCGTAAAGAACAAGATCAACCGGATATTTTTGTTTGACAGGGCACAGTGGGCAGATATAAACAGATTAAATCCTGATCATACATACCACCTCCCCCTTGCCGCAAACCCGGGTCACAAGCGAAACGTGATTCGCAAAGCCACCTCGGAGCAGAAGAAAAGATACAGGGCCGATGTGTGTTTTGTAGGATCTTTATACACGGAAAAGTCACCCTATGACCGGCTTGAGATGAAGAATATGCCTGACAGGGTGAAGGGCTACATCGATGGCATCATGCGGGCGCAGGAAGAGGTGTATGGGTATTATTTCATAGATGAGCTTTTGGGAGATGACCTGGTAAAAGAATTTACCGCCCACTGTGGGAATTTTTACCCGGAGTATTCGACCATGGGCAGGGAGACATTTCTCAAAGACAGGGATCTTTTGTCCTTATTTTACATCGGGAACAAGATTACAGCGAATGAGAGGATGAGGTACATGACGTATCTTTCCGGGCATACGGACGTCACCATTTATACCGCCAGTGACACCTCCTCCATCTCCCGCCTGAAAAACAAGGGAACCATAAACACTCTTACCCAAATGCCAATAGCCTTCCATGAGAGCAAAATAAACCTGAACATGTCGTCCAAGGCCATAAGGACGGGGCTTCCCTTCAGGATATTCGATGTCCTTTCATGCGGCGGATTCCTTCTGACGAATTACCAGGAGGAGCTGGCGGAGAATTTTGAACCGGGCAGGGAGCTGGCTGTATACGGCAGCAGGGAGGAGCTTTTGGATCTGATAAATTATTACATTCCCCGTGAGGATGAGAGGATGAAAATAGCACAGGCCGGGATGGAGAGGCTGGAGGCAGAACACACATTCGAAAAACGTGTGGGGCAGATGCTTAAGATGGCATTGTAAGGAAGATGGGTAGGAATAGGAAATGAACAAAATGTTTGCGTTTACTATAACAATAACCATTGAATAAAATTTGTTAATATGGTATACTTTAGGAAACATACCATAAGGAGGTAACTGGTTATGAAATTCTTGAAATGTTCAAAATGCGGCACCATGGTGGCCATGGTGGAGGAAGGCAAATGTGCCCCTTCCTGCTGTGGTGAAGAGATGAAGGAGCTTATTCCCGGGACCACTGACGCTGCCCATGAGAAGCATGTACCGGTGGTAGAGACATCGGGGAATGATGTGACTGTGACGGTGGGCTCCGTGGAGCATCCCATGCAGGAGGAGCATTCCATCCGGTGGATAGCCATCCAGACGAAGCAGGGCGCACAGAGAAAGCTCCTTAGCCCCGGGGCAAAGCCTGTGGCTAAGTTCACATTGGCTGATGGCGATGAATTCGTGGCAGCCTTTGAGTACTGCAACCTCCACGGCCTGTGGAAGGCTTGACAGACCGGAAAAAAAGGGGATAAGGCCCCGGAGTGGATGCTCCGGGGCTTTTGCGTTGATCGTGTGGAGAGCGGGTCTTGACAGCGGGGGATGGATATGGCAAGGATGACGAGGGAGGAAATCCTTTATCTGAAACATTATGAAAAACAGCTGGAAAATGACAGGGATAAAGAGCATGCCCCATATCTAAAAATGGCCCTGGATATAGCCAGGCAGTACCATACACCGGGAATCCACATAGGAGACCTTATCCAGGAGGGAAACCTTGCCATGCTGGAGGCAAAGGAGAGCCTGGACGAGAGGGGAGATCTCTCCGAGGAGGCCTATGTGGAAATGATGATGAGGGAGGCTGTTTCCGCTTTTGCAGAGGAGAACGGCTCGGTGAGGAGTAGGGAGAAGGATCTGGTAAATGGGCTTAACCTTCTCATGGAGAAGGCCGAAGAGCTGTTGGAGGAATATGGGATAGTAGAGATGGAGGACATAGTGGAAAGGAGCGGGATGAGCCGGGAAGAAGTGGAGAGGCTGCTGAAGATAGCCGGGGAAGAAGGCCTCTTTGATGAAAAGGATGGGGAAAATACATAGATTTTAAGAAAAAACACTTGCAATTTACCATGGAAAGTGGTATTATGTGCGGTGACGCAGCGGATAGTAAGGTGACTATGATGGGGGGTGATCTGACCTCCCATCTTTTTTAGGAGGGAATGTAATGCCAAACAGGAGACAGATTACCGCAGAGGGTATGCAGAAGCTCGAGGAAGAGCTAAGAGACCTTAAAGTCAACAGGCGTGCGGAGATAGCCGAGAAGATAAAGGAAGCGAGGGAACAGGGAGACCTTTCCGAGAATGCGGAGTATGATGCCGCAAAGGATGAGCAGAGGGATATCGAGGCCAGGATTGAAGAGATAGAAAAGCTTCTCAAAGAGGTAGAGGTGGTGGATGCTGCTGACGCCAGGGAGGGGCATATTTCTCTGGGGGATACCGTGACGGTCCATGACGTGGAATACGATGAGGACATGGAGATAAGGATAGTGGGCTCCACGGAGGCAAACAGCATCCAAAACCTCATATCCATAGAATCCCCGATGGGGCAGGCCCTGAATGGAAAGAAAGAGGGAGATACCGTGACGGTGGAAGCACCGGCAGGAAAAATACGTTACAAGATATTAAAGATAACGAAATAAAACAGACCCTAAGGAGGTGTAAAGAAATAATTCCTACGTTATTTATTTACAGTGACTAAGAATCAGGAGAGAATATATGGACGCAAATCAGATTATTAAAGCCAGGTATGAGAAACTAGACAGGCTGCGGGAAGAGGGCAAAGATCCCTTCATTATCACCAAATATGACCAGACACACCACACGACGGATATCCTGGAGAATTACGGGGAGATGGAGGGACAGTCCGTATCCATTGCAGGGCGTATGATGTTCAAGAGGGTCATGGGAAAGGCATCCTTTTGCAATATTCAGGACAGGGATGGCAAGATCCAGATATATGTGGCCAGGGACTCCATAGGGGAGGAACCGTACAAGGACTTTAAGAAATCAGATGTAGGGGATATCTATGGGGTAAAGGGCGAAGTGTTCAAGACCAAGACCGGTGAGATTTCCATCCATGCGCATGAGATGACCCTTCTTTCAAAAAACCTCAAAGACCTCCCCGAGAAATTCCATGGGCTGACGGACACGGACATGAGGTACCGTCAGAGGTACGTGGATCTCATCATGAATGATGAATCTAAGGAAGTATTTGTGAAACGTTCCAGGGTGATATCTTCCATCAGAAAGTTCCTCGATGAAGAAGGCTTCATGGAGGTGGAGACCCCCATGCTGGTGGCCAATGCCGGAGGTGCGGCGGCCAGGCCGTTTTCCACGCACTTTAATGCGTTAAATGAGGATCTGAACCTAAGGATTTCCCTGGAGCTTTATTTAAAAAGGCTGATAGTGGGGGGACTGGAGAGGGTATATGAGATAGGAAGGGTGTTCAGGAACGAGGGTCTGGACATCAGGCACAATCCCGAATTCACCCTCATGGAGCTCTACCAGGCCTATACCGACTACCACGGTATGATGGATTTGACGGAGAGGCTTTACAGGCACGTGGCCCGGGAAGTGAACGGATCTTTGGTCTTGAAATACGGGGAGCACGAGATGGACCTGTCCAAACCGTTTGAACGCCTTACCATGGTGGATGCCGTGAAAAAGTACGCGAACGTGGACTTCATGGATATATCCACACTCGAAGAGGCAAGGAAGGCTGCAAAGGAGCACCACATTGAATATGAGGAGAGGCACGGGTGGGGAGATATCCTAAACCTTTTCTTTGAAGAGTACGTGGAGGAACACCTGATACAGCCAATCTTCATCATGGATCACCCGATAGAGATATCTCCACTCACGAAGAAAAAGCCGGATGATCCGAGGTTCGTGGAGAGGTTTGAATTCTTCATGAATGGATGGGAGATGGCGAATGCATACTCAGAGCTCAATGACCCCGTAGACCAAAGAGAACGGTTTGAGAAGCAGGAAGAGGCCCTGGCGGCCGGTGATGAGGAGGCCAACAAAACGGATGAGGATTTTCTTAACGCACTGTGTGTCGGGATGCCGCCTACCGGTGGCATAGGGTATGGGATAGACAGGATGGTAATGATGATGACGGGGGCTCCGGCGATAAGGGATGTGCTGTTGTTCCCGACACTCAAAAGCATCTCAAATTGATGGTGTCCTTTGAGAACCGAAAAAGTCCATAGATAAGCGGTTTTCGGGCAAATGATACGAACTTACAACGATCCTGAGAGCGGCAAAGGAC
>CAJOPH010000027.1 GCA_905236805.1 uncultured Eubacterium sp.
ACGGTAACGTGTGGAGCGGACCGTCACTAATAGGCCGATGGCTTGACCAAAAAAATACTTGATTTTGGAGACAGTTTGTGATATAATCTTTTATGGTTAATCTGTATGAAGTTTTGAGGGTGCGTTGCACTGATATTTTTATTATTATTTATATTCCTCGATAGCTCAGCGGTAGAGCATTCGGCTGTTAACCGAAGGGTCGTAGGTTCGAACCCTACTCGGGGAGCTAAAGGGCTCCTGGCTATTGTATCAGGAGCCTGTTTTTATGCACACGGGTTGCATAAAGAAGATATAAGGCCCCGTGGTCAAGCGGTTAAGACATCGCCCTTTCACGGCGGTAACACGGGTTCGATTCCCGTCGGGGTCATTTGCCTTGCATTTTGGATCTTTAGCTCAGTTGGTTAGAGCATCCGGCTCATAACCGGACGGTCCGGGGTTCGAGTCCCTGAAGATCCATCCACAGATAACCCTGCCTAGGCTTAGGCAGGGTTATTTTTGTACAAAAAATCCTTCAGTTCATTTTTATATTTATCAAAATCATTAAGACCCATTTCATATAATTTTCTCTCCACTTCTATGTCCATGTTGTAGGTGCTCATCCTAGGAGGATCGGAGGGGGCAAATATAAAGGCCTTTCCATGTTTTTCGAGGGTAAAGGCGTGGGTCTGGCAGGCACCATACCTTATATGTCTCCTGTTCAACGCAGATACGGTATATGGGTATTCCCTGCATAGAAAGGAATATACCATCCTGTATTTTTCCCTTTTCTTTATGAAATCCCTTGGTTTTGACAAAAGTATGACGAGCTTGTCACATCCGTCATCGATGGCTTTTTGGACAGGTATGGGATCAGATATCCCCCCATCATAATATGGCTCATTATCTATGAATATAGGCCGGCATATAGCGGGGAGGCATGATGATGCCATGATGGGTGAGTAGTCGTCCTGCTTTAAGTCATCCTTTGTAAAATAATGTGGGGATCCCGTATTGGCTTCCGTGGCCACTATCACGAATTCGGAAGGATTGTTTTTTAAGGTATCAAAATCCAGGGGATTCCTTCCATCTGAATTAGATAGCTCGCGGTAAATATAATCCAAATTAAATGCATTCTTTGTCTTTTTGTATGACTCATATCCAAAATAATCAGGGGCCTTTATGTGTTCCAGGTAGAATTTGGCACTTCTCCCCCTTTGCCTTGCCAGATATGAAGCAAGGTTGGCAGTACCCGCCGATACCCCTATCGTGTAGGGAAATTCAATGCCTTCATCGAGAAATCTGTCCAGGATTCCACAGCTGTATGCGCATTTCATTCCCCCGCCTTCTACTATCAGACCTGTTTTTCCCATTATATTTTAGCTCCTTATATATACTTCAATACAGATATATTATGATATCGGGGTCAAAACCTAATATCATATTATATACTTTTTCATCCAAAAGTACAACCTTTACCCTTGACATTTGTAGAAAATGGTAGTATTATAGGATAAATTTTCCTTAAATTCATATCCTTTCATCAAACGCCTTTTTAAGAAAACGCTTTGATCAGCGTAAAAAAGGAGCTTTTGATGATATCTTTTAGACATCTTGCATATATATTCATTGGACTTATCATTGGAATACTCTCGGGAAGGTACGGCTTCTTTTTGTTTTTGCCAGTTTATTGTGTCTATATTTTCCTGGGGGTGGTATCGGTTTTTTCCCCGGATTTTTATTCCAAAAAGCTTCCCGGTATTTTCGTTGACCTTAATAAGAATATCAGGAAACAAAACGCCCTTCTCATTGCCATTGGGTTCATCATGATTCCTTTGGGCGCCTACCTTTATCATGTTTCATACGATAATTCGATATGGTACATGGATGTGATGGAGGATGGGACTTTTTGTGAGGTGTGGGGAAAGGTAGATGACATAAAAATAAAAAACGGCAATGCCACCCTTACACTGAGTAAATGCGTGGTCAAAAAAAACGGCAGGTCATATGATTCGAATAAAATCCTTCTTTTCATGGGTGATGGTGAATTTTCACCAAAGATAGGTTCTTCGATTTACTCAAAAGGGGAAATTTCAATATTTGATACGGCCCGTAATCCGGGAAACTTTGATTTTAGGGAATATTATAATGGTATGGGGATAGATTTTATGGTAATGTCTTCATATTATGAAAATGACAATGGTAATTACAATCATTTCATGGATTTTTTGTATTGCCTTAAAATGAAAATAAGGGCTGTATTTGAGGATAATCTTACCGAAAGTGAGTATGGGATACTGTCCATGATGGTTTTAGGGGACAGGACGCATATTTTAGATGAAGACAAACAGCTTTACAGGGAATGTGGGCTTTCCCATATCCTTGCCATTTCGGGGCTACATGTTTCAATCCTTGGATCAGCGATATTCGGAGGACTAAGGAAGAGGGGCGTTAATGTGTATGCTGCGGGATTGGCCAGCGGTTTTTTCATAGTTTCCTTTGGCTTACTTGCGGGGATGGGGATAGCCACCCAAAGAGCCATTATCATGTATCTTACCATGCTTTGGTCCAATATACTGGGAAAGGATTATGACCCTATTAATGCACTGTCTTTGGCGGGGATGATTATATTATGCCAAAATCCCCTGCTTTTATTTTCCGCATCATTTCAGATGTCATTTATGGCGGTGTTAGGTGCGGTATGGGTCTTTCCCAAGGTGTTTTTTATGCTAAATACCGAAAACAAAATGATGGAGTCCCTCATGCTTTGCATTTGCATACAGGTAGTGACACTTCCCCTTTCGCTTTTTTACTATTTTGAAATACCCACATATGCAATGCTTCTTAATTTCATCCTGCTTCCAATGGTATCTATACTTCTTACGGACGGGATGGCAGGTGGTCTTTTGGGAGTGTTTGCATATGGAACAATACTTTCAAAGATAGTGCTTTTTCCCGCCCATCTGATCCTTTCTTTTTATGACAAAGTGCTTAAAATTTTTTCCAATCTTCCCTACGCCCACATGGTGGCGGGGCAACCAAAGACCCGGGAGATCATATTGTATTATGGAATCTTGCTGATAAGCATCCTTGTCCTTGAAAACCTAAATCTAAAAAGCTTCTTTGTGGAAAGAAGGAAGGATGAACCCCTAAGAAATATAAAAAACACCATAAGGACAGCTGCTTTGGCATGCGGATATTATCTTTCGGTAGTTATGTTTTCATTACGCATGGAAAAAGTTCCGTCGATCACAATGCTCGATGTGGGGCAGGGCGATGGGATATTAGTGGAAACAGGAGGGGAGATTTTCTTCTTTGACGGGGGATCTACGGATGTTAAGAACGTCGGGAAATACAGGATAGAGCCGGCATTAAAGTCCATGGGGATAGGAAAGATAGACTATTGGTTTCTCTCACATACGGACGAGGATCATTATAATGGGATATTGGAGATCATGGAGGATGGATACGAGGTAAAAAACCTGGTATTGGCCAAAGGAATGGTGATGGATGAAAGTGGGAAAAATATCATTGACGAGGCATATGAACATGATGCGGAAGTTTATTTTTTCAGCCCCGGGGACATGGTGGAAAATGGTGGGGCTACATTCACGTGCATATTTCCAAAGGCCCAAAACGATTACGATGACAAAAATGATGCAAGCCTTGTGATAAGATATGACCAGGGAAACGTTAGTACACTTATAACGGGAGACCTTGGAGAAGTGGGAGAGGTAAGTATGCTTGAAGAAGGGATATTGGATGAAATCGACATCCTCAAGGTAGGTCATCATGGATCTAAATTTTCGTCGTCGGAGAATTTTTTAGAGAAATTAAATCCTGATATAGCAATAATATCAGCGGGTGAGGAAAACAGATACGGACACCCCTCGGGGGAAACCCTGGAACGTTTGGAAGCAAAGACCGACCAAATATACGTGACACAGGATGAGGGAGCTGTCACAATAGAAATAGATGACGAAACATTATCAGTCTCGACCTTCCTTGGTCACTGATACTCTCCGAAGTAGCAATTGTTCGTAAGGTTCCAGGTACCCTGCTCCTTTTCGCGCTTCAGGCGCCTTTGATAGGTCCTTAAGGAAATCTGGCAGAACTCAGCGGTCTGTTTGGCGGTGTGGTTCTGGGCGTAGAGGAACACCTCGGAGGTGCGGTGAAGGTGGGTATTCTTCGGGATACGCCCCGCATTTCTGTGTACCACGCGGTCGAACTTCTTATCGTCAATGGAAAAAGCCAAAAGACACACGGTCTCCCTGTTTATCAGGTTCACGGAAATCCCTACTTCTTCAAGCATTTTGGAGAGACGCTTCGTGTCCTGCTCTGTATCTGAATTCTTTTGGATCATATAACCTATGAACTCGGCCATCGATTAAAACCTCCCTGAGGATCCCACGCACCCAAAAAACTGAAAGAAAAGCCCCTGACAGCTTGTCAGGGGCGGATATGCGGATGGCGGGACTTGAACCCGCACGGTATTGCTACCACTAGATCCTTAGTCTAGCTCGTCTGCCAATTCCGACACATCCGCACACAACGATATACATTTTAACACATTATTTAGTATTTGTCAACCGTTTTTTCATTTGACTTTCATAGCCGTTTTTTCATTTGACTTTCATGCCCCGGGGTATTATAATTGTGCTATGATAGACGTAAAAAGAGTGTTAAAATACCTTATAAAAAACCAAATGACCGTCTCCGTCATGGAAAGCTGTACAGGTGGTCTCATATCGTCCATGATAACGGACGCAGAGGGCTCATCGGAGATTTTTCCCGGGGGGCTTGTCACCTATTCCAATGAAGCAAAGATCAAAGAAGGGGTACCTTCCGGGGTGATAAAAGAGCATGGAGTATACTCCGGAGAGTGCGCACGGCACATGGCAATGGCCGTTAAGCAAAAAATGGAAACCTCTATAGCCATAGGAATTACCGGGATTGCGGGAAACGTGGACCCAAATAATGAAGGAGGCTCCATCGGAGAAGTTTATTTTTGTGTGATCATAAATGAAAAGAAATACGACTTCCACATAAAGGAGGATGTTTCAAAAATGGAGCGCCATGACATCAAACTGATGTATGCCGGGGCAGTTTTTGAGAGGCTTTGGGAGGCGTTAGGAGGGGATTTTGACAGATAAAAAAGGAATTGGTGTGTGTATGTTTGTTAGGAAGATTATGGCCGGGCATACGGCCTTATCCTTAGTTTTGTTTCTGCTCATGGGGGTGCTCTCAGGCTGCAACAATACTGATGAAGGTGTTTCTTCGGAAGATGCTGATGATGGAAGGATGAGCATTGTTTCCACCATTTTTCCGGGCTATGACTGGGCGGGGGAGATTTTGGGAGATTTAGATTCATATAATCTTTTTCTCCTTATTGATGACGGGGTGGATATGCATAGTTATGAGCCTACGGTGCAGGATGTCCTTAAGGTTTCATCCTGTGACATCTTTATCTACGTGGGGGGAGAGTCTGACGGATGGGTCAAAGATGCCATAGAAGAGTCTGTAAATCCGAACCAAAAGACCATCTGCCTTTTGGATGTTTTGGGGGAGGATGCCAAAGAAGAAGAGACGGTGGAAGGAATGCAGGAAGATGGGGAAGATGACGAAGAGCCCCAAATGGATGAGCATGTATGGCTTTCCCTTAAGAATGCACAGGTATTTGTATCGGAAATAGAAAGTGCCATCGAAGAAAAAGATCCATCCAACAAGGATAAATATGAGCAAAACACGGAAAACTATCTCACAAAATTAAATGCCCTGGACAAAAAATATTCCGATGCAGCGGAAAATTCCCCCGGGGACACCCTGCTTTTTGCGGACCGTTTTCCATTCAGGTATCTGGTGGATGATTACGGGATAAAATACTATGCGGCCTTTGACGGGTGCAGCGCGGAAACTGAAGCATCATTTGAAACCATTATTTTCCTGGCAAAAAAAATAGATGAGCTGGGGCTTGGCAGCATACTTACGATTGAGGGTGACGACAAGGAAATGGCCGAGACCGTGCTGGAAAACACCCAAGGCAGAGACATTAAGATCCTGGAAATGGATTCTCTCCAAAGCATCACTTCCAAGGATCTGGAAAATGGAGAGTCATACCTTGGCATAATGGAAGAAAATCTTTGTGTGATCAACGAGGCACTGAATTAGGAACTAAGGATTACAAGGTTCGGGGGAGTTTAATGTGGTATGTAATACAGACCTTTAAGGGCAAAGAGGAGAAGGTTCTTTTAGACATAAGGCGCCGTGTGACAGAAGATGGCGAGGAGGTTTTCATCATCGAAAACGAAAAGATGTTCAAACACCATGGAAAATGGGAGCCTGACAGGCAAAACCTCCTTCCGGGGTATCTTTTCGTTGAGACCAAAAGACCCAATGAATTTAACCGCGAGCTGCGCAAGTTGGACCGTCTCTCAAGGCTTTTGAGGGTTGACGGGAAGATCACTCCCATCCACCCGGAGGAAGAAGAGTTTTTGAGGATGATAGGCGGCATCGATCATGTCATCCATTATTCCGAGGGCATTATGGAGGGAGACCGGGTGATAGTGGAGTCAGGAGCCCTTAAAGGGCTTGAGGGTATGATAAAGAAAAAGGACCGGCACAACAGACAGGCTGTCATTGGGATTACACTGATGGGACGGGAGATAGACGTGACGTTGGGGCTTGGGATAGTAAGGAAAATCTAACCTTGATGGATGTGGTGGTTTTTGTAAAGAATAAAGATCAAGGAGTGTAAATGGCTGATATTAAAAGAAAGCTTCCCATAGGGATACAGGACTTTGAAAAGATAAGGAGCGAGGGATATATTTATGTTGATAAGACAGAATATGTCCATAGTCTTGTGCAAAGCGGTGCACCGTTTTTTCTAAGCAGACCAAGGCGTTTTGGGAAGAGTTTGTTCCTGTCTACACTTAAAGCCTACTTTGAGGGAAAGAAGGAGCTGTTTGAAGGGCTTAAGATAATTGAACTTGAAGATGGAAACGAGGATGCCTGGCAGGAATATCCTGTTTTTTATATTGATTTTAACAAAAAGAATTTTAAAGAAGACAGCGCACTTGAAACAGTACTCGATGAACATATAAGGGCTTGGGAAGCGGTATATGGGAATGAAAGA
>CAJOPH010000028.1 GCA_905236805.1 uncultured Eubacterium sp.
CCCCGCCACAGGCAGCCCCCCCGCAGGGACAGCCCATGCCACAGGGGGCACCTGTGCAGGGACAGCCCTATCCTATGCCGTACGGAGGTCAGCCTATGTATTACGATCCGGCTGCATTTGGGGGAGACCCCCAGGTGAATGTTCAGCCCGCCCAGTTCCAGCCTTTCGTGGGAGGGATATCCCCTGCCTTACAGCAGGAAAATATTGATCTGATTATGGACGTTCCACTGGATGTGGCTGTCGAATTAGGCAGGACCACGAAGACCATCCAGGAGGGTTTGGACATGAATCCGGGAACGATCATTGAATTGGATAAAATTGCAGGAGAGCCTATTGACGTGCTTGTAAACGGCAAGTACGTAGCCAAGGGCGAGGTAGTTGTTATTGAAGAGAGTTTCGGTGTCAGGATCACTGACATCATCAAGGATTAAAAAATCAGGACAAGGAGATTTGAACAATGGCAAAAAATGTATTGATTTGTGATGACGCAGCTTTCATGAGGATGATGATCAAGGATATCCTCACAAAGAATGACTACAACGTAGTTGGTGAGGCTGAAAACGGACAGAAGGCCGTTGAAAAGTACAATGAGCTTTCTCCCGACCTTGTGCTCATGGATATCACGATGCCTGAGATGGATGGCATACAGGCATTGAAAAAGATAAGGGAGACAGATCCCAAGGCCGTGGTCATCATGTGTTCCGCGATGGGACAGCAGGCGATGGTTATAGAGGCCATACAGTCCGGGGCAAAGGACTTTATAGTGAAGCCATTCCAGGCGGACAGGGTTATAGAAGCCGTCAAAAAAGTCCTTGGCTAAATGAGTGTACTTTGTACATCAGGATTGGGGATTGCCAGGCTCCTTACTGTTATTGTCCTTTTTATCATCGTCTTGTTTCTGGCGGTTTTTTCCACAAGGCTTGCCGGAAGGCTTCAAAAGGGGCAGCTCAAAAACAAAAACATAAAGGCCATAGAGACCTTTCACATCGCGCCCGAGCGGTATATCCAGATAGTGGAGGTGGGAGGCCGTATTCTTGTTTTGGGCATAACAAAAAGTTCAGTGAACCTTCTTTGCGAGCTGGATGGGGATGATATTAAAGAGTCTTTGGAAAAGGATTGTGGGGACGGGTTTTTTGGTGCTGCTGCAAAGGAGTCCTTCTCGAAGGTTTTAGGGGAAATAAAGGAAAAGATGAAGGCAAGATCTGGGAAATGATTTTTAGGAATATGGGCAGGGTAAAAAAAAGAATATGCATGGCATCCATTCTTTTGTCGGCATTGTTTATGTGTATGAGTCTGTGCCTTTTTCTTGAGGGCACGGAATCTGCCTTAGCTACGTCGAGGTCATCAAGGACTGCCACATATGATGAGGATAATTCCCTGGTGGATACGGATGACAGGATCACGGATCCTGACGATGACGCGGCAGGTTCGGGCTTTAGCATCACCTACAATAACGGTGACGGGAATCTTACGGGGTCTTTGCAGATTCTCCTGGTTCTTACCGCCATAGCCCTTGCGCCTTCCGCATTGATCATGTTGACGTCCTTTGTGAGGATCATCATCGTCCTTCATTTCGTAAGGCAGGCCCTTAATACGCAGACCGCTCCGCCGAATATGGTCATGATAGGTATCGCCCTGTTCCTTACGATATACATCATGAACCCTGTGTTTACCCAGATATATGATGAGGCCATAGTTCCCCTTGATGCGGGGGAGATTACGACCCAGGAGGCCTTTGATATTGGGATGGGACCTTTGAGGACATTCATGTATGGGCAGACCCAGATGAAAGACCTTAATCTTTTCCTGGAGATATCCGGCTATGAGGAAGCGCAGGATGTGGAAGAAGTCCCCATATATGTGCTTATTCCCAGCTTCATATTAAGTGAGCTAAGGACGGCCTTTATCATAGGTTTTTTGATTTACGTGCCCTTCATAGTCATTGACATGGTGGTAGCTTCCATCCTGATGTCAATGGGTATGATGATGCTTCCTCCCACCACGATATCCATGCCTTTCAAGATACTTTTGTTTGTCATGGCAGATGGCTGGGATCTGGTGATAGGAGGACTGGTCAAGACCTTTTACTGACGTTTATCACGAACGGAGAATACCCCGGTTCCTTGGGGCGGACTTGAATATTCCTAAGGAGGTAGGAAATGATCACGGAAGGACAGGTGATAGATCTTTTGAGGGAGGGTCTGTATCTGGTCATTATTTGTGCGGCTCCATGTCTTTTGGTGTCTTTGGTGGTGGGTCTTGTGGTATCTGTGTTTCAGACCATAACCTCGATTCAGGAGCAGACCCTTACCTTCGTTCCAAAGATCGTAGCCGTGTTTTTGACCCTTATGCTGTGCGCGTCCTGGATCATGGGTCAGCTGACGGATTTTCTGTCTGATGTTGTAAACAATTTTAGTGTTTACCTGATGTGACCATGGTGGAGTATCCCTTCACAATAGATACCTTGGAACATCTGCTTTTGGTGCTGGTGAGGGTTGCGTCCTTTCTTTATACGGCGCCCTTTTACAACCAGGATGCCATGCCGAACAGGGTGAAAATAGGCTTTGCGCTGTTTGTATCGGGTCTTTTGTTTGTTTCTGTCCCGGAGCTTAATGTGTCTTATTCCGGGGTATATGATTATACCGTGATAGTCTTGAAGGAGGGAATTACAGGCTTGCTGATAGGTTTAGCAGCAAACATTTGTAGTTCCATTGTTTTGTTTTCGGGGAGGCTTATTGACATGGAAGTGGGGTTAGCCATGGCGAACCTCATGGATCCTACCACCAGAGAGCAGGCTTCCATCACGGGTACCATGTACAGTAACGGTATCATGATGCTCCTCATTCTTTCAGACATGCATATATTTATCCTAAGGGCCATGACGGACAGCTACGAAGTGATACCGGTGGGAGAGATGATATTAGATCACGAGGGCTTATATGAAGCCATCGTCACCTACCTTACCGACTATATGGTCATAGCGTTCAGGATAGTGCTTCCCGTATTTATATGCATTATGATGCTTAATGTCATACTGGGAATCATGGCCAAGGTTTCACCTCAGATGAATATGTTTTCCGTAGGATTTCAGTTGAAGGTATTTGTGGGTTTTGGGGTAGTATTTATGTGCCTTCAGCTTTTTCCGGCGGTGGCTGATTTTATCTTCACTGAAATGAAGAGGATGATAGTTCTTTTCATGGAGGCCATGTACTGATGGAAGATTTTTACGTCAAGGGTCTTATATCATACGATCTTCAGTTTTTTGCTGATGATGCGTCTGATAAGACGGAAGAGCCTACCGGCAAAAAGTTAGATGAAGCCAAGAGTAATGGGCAGTTTGCAAAGTCAAGGGAAATAGGTAACGCGTTCGGACTTTTGGCTCTGTTTTTAAGCCTTAAGATTTTTATTGGCTCTATAGGCACCTCCCTTTTGGAGCTTTTTGAGGGATTTTATTCGAGGATTCCCGATACCGTGGATGCCTCTGTTGGGGGATTTTCGCTTATTACCAGTGTCTATTACCTAAGACAGTGTTTACTTAAGATACTGTCAATATGCGGTCCCATCTACGTAATAGGTGTGATAGTGGCGATGGCATCTACCATCATCCAGATAGGGTGGAACGTCACTACCAAGCCCATGCAGCCAAAGCTCTCAAAGATAAATCCCTCATCGGGGTTTAAGAGGATTTTTTCCAAAGATTCCCTGTTTGAGCTTTTCAAGTCCATATTAAAGATGGCCGTTATTGCGATAGTGGCGTATAATTACATAAAAGGCAACATGGACTTTCTCTTCGTCCTTTATGACATACCTCTTTGGCAGGCAATAGGGATTTTCGGGAGTTTGTCCATAGACTTAGGGATTAGGATCGGCCTTGTTTTTATTATCGTTGGCGTTGTGGATTTCATATACCAAAAGCACAAGTTCCACAAGGACATGATGATGACCAAGCAGGAGGTAAAGGACGAGGCCAAGAATGCCGAAGGAAGCCCCGAGGTCAAAAACGCCCAGAAGCAAAAAATGAGGGAAGCTTCCAGACGAAGGATGATGCAGGCCGTGCCCCAGGCAGATGTCATCATCACAAACCCTACGCACTTAGCCGTTGCCCTTTCATATACCCCCGGGGTGGATGATGCCCCCATAGTGGTTGCCAAGGGGGAGGATTACCTTGCCCGAAGGATAAAGGAAGTAGGAAGGGAAAATGGGGTGGAAATAGTGGAAGATAAGCCTTTGGCAAGGATGCTTTATAGCTCGACGGAGGTAGGTGACCCCATTCCGGCAGAGCTGTATGAGGCTGTTGCTGATATATTGGTACACATACTGCAGCTGAAAAACAAGATCTGATCAGTGAAAGGAGGGGAAAGTGGAACTTATCGCAAAGCGCGGAGCCGATTTTGGGGTAGCATTATATATCTTAGCGGCTATCATGTTCTTCATTATCCCCATTCCCAACTATCTGCTCGATCTGATGCTGGCGCTTAATATATCATTAGCCTTGATAATACTTATGAGGGTGGTATTTATCACGGAAGTTTTGGACATGTCATTTTTCCCCACCCTGCTTTTGTTTACTACCATTTTCCGTATATCGCTTAACGTATCATCCACGAGGCTTATTCTTTCTACCGGAAACCCCGGCAATGTGGTTTTGACCTTCGGTCAGTTCGTGGGCGGTGACAATATTGTTATTGGCGCCATCATTTTTATAATTTTGGTCATCATACAGTTCGTGGTTATAAACAAAGGTTCCGAGCGTGTATCAGAGGTTACGGCCAGGTTCACATTGGACGCCATGCCCGGTAAGCAGATGGCCATAGACGCAGACCTTAATACGGGTGCCATAGATGACAAGGAAGCGCAAAGACGCCGTGACAAGATTCAGGACGAGTCGAATTTCTTTGGAGCCATGGACGGTGCCACAAAGTATGTAAAGGGTGATGCTACGGCAGGGCTTATCATCACTGCCGTCAACATCGTGGGAGGTACCGTCACGGGCATGATGGGCGGAATGAGCGCCATGGACGCCTTGATGTATTACGGGGTCATCACCATAGGTGACGGTCTTTCATCCCAGATACCGTCCCTTATGATATCGCTATCAACGGGTATTTTGGTAACCAAGGCATCCAAGGAATCGGACGTGGGCTCTGTCATCACAAAGCAGCTTTTTGGCTCTGCCAAGGTGCTCTACATAGTAGGAGGAGTCGTGATCTTCCTCGGGGTGATGACGCCTCTTTCCCTCCCGATATTTGTAGCCTACGGTGCAGCCTTCCTTGTAGCCGCAAGATCCATGAGTACCACCCTGGGGGTGGAGGCCATACAGGAGGAGATAGCTACAGAGGATGTGGAGGCCGAGGAGATAAGGCGGCCGGAAAACGTAAATGCCCTGCTCCATGTAGACCCGATAGAGCTGGAGTTTGGGTACGGCATCATACCGCTTGCGGATGTGAGCCAGGGCGGAGACCTTTTGGACAGGGTGGTCATGATAAGGCGTCAGATAGCCTTGGAGTTAGGTACCGTGGTCCCCATCATAAGGCTGCGTGACAATATACAGCTTAACCCTAATCAGTACATCATAAAGATAAAGGGCATACAGATGGCAGAGGGAGAGATCCTCTTTGACCACTACATGGCCATGAACCCCGGGTTCGTTGAGGAGGAGATTACGGGTATACCCACGTTTGAGCCTTCCTTCCATCTTCCCGCCATATGGATCACCGAAGGTCAGAGGGAGAGGGCTGAGTCTTTGGGATATACGGTGGTAGATCCGCCGTCCATAATAGCTACCCATTTGACGGAGGTGGTAAGATCCCATATCTCAGAGCTTTTGACGCGCCAGGATGTAAACAACCTCATCAACAACCTAAAAGAAACCAATTCCACCGTTGTGGAAGAGCTTACGCCCAAGCTTCTTAATATCGGTGAGATTCAGAAGGTTTTGCAAAACCTCCTTGCGGAGGGGATTTCCATAAGGGATCTTTTGTCGATATTTGAGATCTTAGCAGACCATGCGGGATCTACCAAGGACACGGATGTATTGACGGAGTACGTAAGGCAGGGACTAAAGCGTGCCATATCAAGCAAGTATTTTCCGCCCAATGAGACGGTCAGCGTGGTCACGTTAGACCCCAATATCGAGCAGGAGATCATGGGATCGATAAAGCAGACCGAGCAGGGCGCTTACCTTACCCTTGATCCTGACAGGACCAGGGCTATCATAGAGTCTGCCCAGCAGGAGATAGAAAAACTCGAAAAGATGGGAAAGAACGCGATAATAGTGACATCTCCCATAGTGCGCATGTACTTCCACAAGATGGTGGAGGATTATATCCAGGATCTTGCGGTGGTATCTTACAATGAAATAGATTCAAACGTGGAACTGCAGTCGGTAGGAATGGTTACGGCATAAATGATCATAAAAAAATACACCGGGAAAACTGAAGACGAAGCGACATCCAAGGCCAGGGAGGACTTGGGGCCTTCGGTCGTTATAATGAATGTAAAGACCATCAGCAAGGGGAAGTTTATCTTTAAGAGGACTTCCTATGAAGTAACGGCTGCCATAGAAGAAGACTCAGCCCCCAAGGCCAAGGCCGAAAAAGCGCCCCAGAAAATGCCCGCCAGTGTAAATACCGCCATTTCAGCCTACAGGGAACAGGGAGCCAAAGAGCCCAAGGTTCGCCCGAGCGAGGGGGTCATAAAGGAAGCTTTGGACAGGCAGAAAAATACCGCACAGGGCATGGAGCTTCGTGAAAAGGAAGATGACCCTACCCCAAAGCCCGGTGAGGATCTCGAGCAGAGGATCGACCATCTTCAGCATTTTCTTGAAAAGCAGTTTGAGGAAAGACCGAGGGAGGATGGTTCCGGGGGATCTGTGAAGAAAGATTCGGGCAAGGATGGCTCATCCCAAAAAGGGATGCAGATTTTAAGAGCTATCTACGGGGCCCTTATGGAAAATGAAGTAGATGAAAAGTATGCGAACATGCTGGTAGATGAGATAGCCCCTACCATTACCCCCACATCAAACCTTGACAATATTTTGTCAAACGTATACCAAAAGCTCATCTTAAAGTTTGGGCAGCCCAAGGCCATATCCCTCAAGGGCAGAAAGCCAAAGGTGGTATTTTTCATAGGTCCTACCGGCGTGGGAAAGACCACCACCATAGCCAAGATAGCCAGCCATTACAAGGTCGGGCAGGGAAAGAATGTTGCGCTTGCCACATCCGACACCTACAGGATTGCGGCGACAGACCAGCTCCAGATATACGCAAATATCCTGGGGATTCCTATGACCGTGGTATATTCGGCGGATGAATTAAATGAGGCGCTAAGGAACTATCATGATTATGACATGGTGCTGGTCGATACCGCGGGCTTCTCACATAAAAACAAAACCCAAAGGCAGGAGCTTTCAGATCTTATGGGAGGTTTGGACGATACCTATGACAGGGAGTCTTATCTTGTCATAAGCGCCACCACCAAATACCGTGATCTGTCAGAGATAGTAGATTCTTACAAGGAAATAGCCAAAGAATACAAGCTTATATTTACAAAGCTTGATGAGACGCTTTCTTATGGAAATCTGTTTAATATCAGGATGCGTACGGGCGCGGATATGTCATATCTTACGATGGGCCAGAATGTCCCCGATGACATTGAGATATTTAATGCCCAGAGGATAGTAAAGCATCTCCTTGGAGGAAAGTGACATGGATCAGGCACAGCCGCTTAGAAATATAATAAAAATGAGCCAGGAGCCCCATGTCCACAAGTCTTCAAGAGTCATTGCCATTACCAGTGGCAAGGGAGGAGTAGGCAAGTCTTCGGTGTCCACGAATCTGGCGGTCGCGTTGTCGCGTCTTGGCAGGAAGGTGATAGTCTTTGACGCGGATTTCGGGCTGGCGAACGTGGAGGTCATGTTTGGACAGGTGCCCAAGCATACCTTAAATGATGTTGTATATAAGAACATGAAGATTTCCGACATCATCACGCAGGGACCTTTGGATATAGGGTTTATATCGGGAGGATCCGGTGTCGTTGCCATGAACAACCTAAACGACCTGCAGCGGGCATTTTTGTTAAGGAATATGACAGAGCTCGACGAGGTGGCTGATATCATACTCATTGATACGGGGGCGGGGGTTTCTGCAAGCGTCCTTGATTTTGTGGCAAACTGCCCGGAGGTTTTGCTTGTTACTACGTCTGACCCAAGCTCATTGACGGATGCGTACTCTTTGCTGAAGGCACTTAGCGTGCAGCAGTCCCGGGAAGAGAGCATATCCACGGTAAAGGTGATATCCAACAAGGTCCGTAAGGAAGAAGAGGGGAGCGCGGTTTTTTCGAAGCTAAACGCCGTATCAAAGAGGTTTTTGGGCAGGGAGCTTGAATATTTGGGGATGATTCCGCAAGATCCCTATCTCGAAAAGGCGGTAAGGCAGCAACGTCCCGTGAGCCTTCTTTACCCCGACGCCAAGGCGTCCAACGCTGTAGCAAAGATTGCGGGAACCCTTTTGGATGTTCCGGTAGAAACCCATGAAAAGCATGGGATATCCTACCTGATCTCGAAATTTTTGTTCAAGGCATAGATATTATATATATAGATGATACATATAAATCATACATACTGATTATACATATAGAGGAAAGAGATGATATCAAACATAGCACGGTGTGGGGACAAACTTGAAATACGGCTATGGAGCGATGAAGTAGAGGGGATGGGATATTCCACCGATCATTACTCCAGTGCCGTGTATGACATACCCGACGAGGAAAATCTTATCGTGAACATCCCCACATCCAAGGGAAGGCTTATATTGATGCCCGTAGGCACCATGATAAGCGTTGTCATATACAGCCAGAGCGGTGTTTTCATGGCGATGGCCAGGATAGTGGAGAGGTTCAAGACAGGCACATCCTTTTTGATGAGGATAGAGATTGTCTCCAACTTTGAAAAATACCAAAGGAGGGCTTATTTCCGCTGGGAGTGCATGATTGATTTAGATTACAGGGTGCTTTCCGCAGATGTAGACCTTAGACCCGTCACGGAGGACAACCTTGAATACTACATGGAACACTGCATAAAAGACGAGGTCTTTTCGGGAACCATAATTGACATATCAGGAGGAGGCATCAGGTTCAAGTCCAGGCATGAGCAGACCCCAAACGATGTCCTTTTGCTTTCATTTACCCTCGAAAGCGAGACAGTGATTTTTCAGCCGCTCATCCTGGGGAGGCTTTTGCACTGCGAAAAGACAGCTGTTCCGGGGCTTTTTGAAAACCGCGTGGAATTCCAGGGGATTTCGGAAACAGCCAGGGAGGTCATCATCAAATATATTTTTGAAGAAGAAAGAAAGTCAAAGAAAATTGACTGATAGTGGATTACGTCAGCTTGAAGGAGAGTGTTTTGAAAAAAAATCTTTTGGTCGTTGATGACTCTGCACTCATGAGGAGGATAATATGTGATATAATAAAAGAGAATCCTTCTTATGAGGTCAAAGAAACCTGCCGTAATGGCAAGGAAGCCTTGGAAAGGCTTAGATTAACTACTTATGACGGTGTTTTGTTGGATGTAAACATGCCGGTCATGGGTGGTCTTGAGCTTTTGGAGGCTCTTCAGAAGGAGGACATAGAGACGACTGTCATCATGGTCAGTACGCTGACCGTGAAGGATGCGGATGTCACCATCAGGGCTATGGAGCTTGGGGCGACCGACTTTGTCACCAAGCCCGAAAACATCTCGGATGCCAAGGGAAAAGGTTTTGCTGATTCCTTGATCAGCATCCTTGATGCAGTGATAAATACCGGCAATTACAGAAGGGCTTTCGAAAAGCCAAAGCCGGTCAGGGTTCCGGTTGTGCCTCCCAGGAGTACATCCAAAGGCACCGTTGCAAGGAGCAGGCAGGCTCCTTCTTCCGGAAAGAAGCTTATAGCCTTAGCTTCATCCACGGGGGGACCCAAGTCACTTCAGAGTGTTATCCCGTATCTGCCGGCAAACATGGATGCGCCCATGATCCTGGTGCAGCATATGCCCGTAGGATTTACGGACTCCATGGCCAGGCGCCTGGATGAGCTTAGCAAGGTGAGGGTAAAGGAAGCCCAGGATGGGGACATTCTTAAAAAAGGGTGGGTATATATTGCCCCCGGAGGAAGGCATATGAGGGTAGTTCCCATATCTACCGGGGAGCACAAGATAGCTCTTTCCGATGAGCCTCCCATCGTGGGTCTTCGTCCCTGCGCGGATGTCATGTATGAATCATTATCATCGTGCAATTTTGACCATATTACGTGTGTGGTGCTGACGGGGATGGGGGCTGATGGCACCAAGGGGATTACCGGTCTTAAGAAAAAGGGTCAAAAAATATATACCATCTCCCAGGACAAGGACTCCTGCGTGGTATATGGGATGCCCAAGGCCATTGCGCAGGCCGGGATGTCTGATGAGGTCGTTTCACTTGAAAATGTAGCAGGAAGCATCATTAAGAATGTGGGGGTAGTTTAGTTATGGATGTAAGCCAGTATCTAGAGATTTTTATCGATGAAGCATCGGAGCATCTGCAGGATTTAAATGACAATATATTGATCTTGGAAAATGAACCCGATAACAAGGACACGGTAAATGAGATTTTCCGTGCCGCCCACTCCCTGAAGGGAATGGCGGGAACCATGGGTTTTAAGCGCATGCAAAAGCTAACCCATGACATGGAGAATGTCTTCCAGGAAGTCCGCAGCGAAAATATGGCGGTAAATTCCGACCTTATAGACGTCGTTTTCCAGTGTTTGGATGCTTTGGAGTCATATCTTGAAAACATAAAAGCCAGCTCGGATGAAGGTACCGAGGAAAATGAAGCCATTATCCAAAGGCTCGGAGAGGTCCTTGCGGCAGGGACA
>CAJOPH010000029.1 GCA_905236805.1 uncultured Eubacterium sp.
AATCATGTTCAATCATGTTCAATCGTGATTCCGTCCAGATCCTCCATGAAAAGACTCCCTATAAGGGACAGCTCCTCTTCGTCCTCTACCATCTCATACGAAGCCTCTTCGTCTTCTTCATCCCCGGGCATCTCCCTTAGTATGAAAGCTTCCCCGTCATCTTCCTCTTCCCCGGTCACCAGAAGATAGGAAATTTCATTTAGCCTTAAGTCCGCCAGCACGAAGAATGTATCTTTTTCATTTGTGTCAGGATCTATGAAAAGCACTTTTTCCATTGTTTATGTATCCTTCTAAAATAAGGACGGCCGCCATCTGGTCGATGTACTGCTTCCTTTCGCCCAAAGGCACGCCGCTTATTTTTAAAATCCCGTCCGATTCAGAGGTGGTAAGCCTCTCGTCAAAAAAATCCAAAGGGAGTCCGGTCCTTCGCCTGACATACTCCGCAAAGGTCCTGGTCTTTTCGCACCTGTCCCCTTCCGACCCGTCCATGTTCAAGGGAAGCCCCACGACTATGCCTTCCGTGCGGCGCTCCAATACTATCTCGTCAATGCGTGCCAGGGTAGTACGCAGCTTCGTCTGTCTCTTGCGGAAAATGGTCTCTACCGGGTGGACCATCTGCCCCAGGTCATCCGTTGCCGCTACCCCTACCGTCTTCGAGCCGTAGTCTAACCCCAAAAGCCTTAAGGGACGATCCATTTACGCTTCCCTTCCCTTCTCCCTTACCATGTCATCTATGTAACGGCGCAGTATCTCCTCTACTATCTCATCCCGCTCCACCTTCATGATAAGGCTCCTTGCGCCATTGTGACTCGTGATATAAGTGGGATCTCCGCTCATCACGTATCCTACTATCTGGCTGACAGGATTGTATCCCTTTTCACTAAGGGCCGCATAGACCTTCTCCAATACATCGGGAACCTCCATCTTGGGTTCCTTTGTGATCTTGATAAACTGGGTGTTGTTCATGTTTTCCATAACGTCTTCTTCCCTAAAATCGTCTTGTCCCGTGTTCACAAAAAATCTATCATCCCATTATACTACATTTTTCCGCATAATTCAAGAAATGATTTTCCGTTTAGGAAATTCCTCCCCAAAATCCCCGTAAAGGCACCGTTTTGGACGAGGCTTTTTTCGCAGTATGCCTCTATGTACTCCGGGGTATGGCCCCTTAGGTAATCCTTCCCGCCTATCCTTACCTCATCTTCCGCCAATATCCCCAGCTCCTTTCCGATGTGCCGGTCAATATATTTTTCCCCAAGCTCTTCGGAAAGGTGCCTTAACCTCGATGCCCTTTCTGACTTTTCCTTATTTTCGATTTGATTTTTCATGAGGGCCGCCGCCGTACCATCTCTCCTGGAATAGGGGAACACGTGCACGGTAAAAAATTCCATTCGCCTTACGAAATCTAAGGTCTGCTCTTCTTCGTTTCTTGTCTCCCCGGGGAATCCCACTATGATGTCGGTCGTTATCGCGGGATCATCAAAATATCTTCTGATATCATCCACTATCCCCGCATAACTTTGCGTATCGTAATTTCTCCCCATCCTTTCAAGGACCGTATCCGACCCGCTCTGGAGGGATATGTGAAAATGGGGACAGAGTTTTTTTACCTTTGAGAGCCTGTCTATCACATCTTCGGTGAGGTAGGTGGGCTCTAAGGATGAAAGGCGGATCCTCTCTACCTTATCTATCCTTCCCAATTCCTCGACAAGGTCCACCAGTCCCTTTTCCTTGCGCGTATTTCCCCCATCCATAAGGTCCTTTCCGTATGAGCAAAGATGGATCCCGTTCAGCACAATCTCCCTGTAGCCCCCATCCGCCATCCTTTTGGCCTCTTCCACGGCCTTTGTAAAATCCTTTGACCTCACAGGTCCCCTGACATAGGGTATGATGCAATAGGAGCAAAAGGCATTGCACCCATCCTCCACCTTTAGAAAAGCCCTGGTCCTTTCCATGCCCGAAGGAGGGGGAAGCTCCCCATACGGTGTATCCTTCGTTAATTTCCCAACGACCGATAACTTTTTTCCTTCATATTCGTCAAGGACCCTTAGGAAGCTGTCCTTTTCAGAAGTCCCCAGGACGATGTCTGCTTCTTCGGGGATCTGTTTATTTTCCATTTTGGCATTTTGCACATAGCAGCCCATGGCGACGACTATCGCGCCCGGGTTTTCCTTTTTGACCCTCCTTATGGTCTTTCTTGTCTTTTGGTCTGCAATATTGGTGACGGTGCAGGTGTTTATGACCACGACACCCGCTTCTTTGTGATCTTTTGCCAAAGTAAAACCACTGTCCATCGCCATCTTTTTTACGCTCTCTATCTCATAATAATTGACCTTGCAGCCAAGGTTTATGAAGGAGATTTTTTTGTTTTCAATCATGGGGACTTATCCTCACCGTCTCCACCGTCCCTATGGCCTCTTCATAGAGACTTTCGATCTTGCCTTCCAAAAGCTTTTCAGACCTTTCGATATCCCTTATCCTGGGCTTTGTGACGGGATGCTTTGCTACAAATATGGTGCAGCAGTCCTCATAAGGCAGTATCGATGTCTCATAGGTTCCTATTTCCCTGGAAAGCTTCACTATCTCGTTTTTGTCAAATCCTATGAGGGGCCTGTACACGGGAAGGGAGCATACGGCATTCGTGGCGTTAAGGCTGTGCATGGTCTGGGACGCGACCTGTCCCACGGACTCTCCCGTTACCAGCGCCAAAGACCCGTTTTCTCTTGCAAAATGCTCCGCTATCTTCATCATGTAACGCCTCATGATGATGGTAAGCTCGTCATGGGGGCACACATCATAGATCTTCATCTGTATGTCCGTGAAATTAACGACCTTCAGCTCGATTTCGCCCGCGTATCCCGAGACTATCTTTGCCAGGTCAATGACCTTTTCCTTTGCCCTCCCCGATGTGTAGGGAGGGGCGTCAAAGTACACGGCCTGAAGGGATGCCCCCCTCTTTGCTATCATGTATCCTGCCACGGGAGAATCTATTCCACCCGAAAGAAGGAGGGTGGCCTTTCCCGCCGTCCCCACGGGCATTCCCCCGGGGCCTTTGAAGACCTTGGAGTATATGTATATGTCCTCACGTATTTCTATATTTATTATTTCCCCGGGGTTATGTACATCCACCGCGGCTCCCGGAAACTCTTCCAATATCTTTTCCCCGATATACGCATTTATTTCCATGGAATTTAAGGGAAAATTCTTCCTGGACCTTCTGGATTCCACCTTGAAAGTCTTGTCAAATGTATCATAATTTTCCTTTATGAAGCCAATGACATCCTCGGATAAGCCTTCCTGCCCCCTGTCCTCGGAAAGCCACACGGGGCAGACCCCCACCACGCCGAAGACCTTTGTAAGGGCGCTTATTACCTCATCTTCATCATAGCCATCCGTTCCACAGTCCACATAGATCCTTCCCGTCCTTTTCCTGACGTAAAAATCTCCCTCCACTCGGGATATGGCCTCCTTTATCCTCCTTGTGAGGGCATCCTCAAATACCTTTCTGTTGTCACCCTTTATGGCTATCTCCCCGTATTTTATCAAAAATGAATGTCTCATAAGTCTCCCCTGCTTTTCGTGTTGTTTTGGTTTTTTACTATTATACCCCCTATGGGAGATTATTTCAAGAAAATATGGGAAGAGGCTTTTAACAAAAAATTTTTTACTTGATAATATTCTTTCTATATGGTATAATGAAATGTCTTTTTTTACAAGGAGGTTTGCTGACACTATGGCATTATTAGATGAATGGCAATCGGTCGCCTACGACACGAAGGCGGACAGAAACGAGCTCTCCAAATTCTGGGAGAGATATTTTGAAAAAGAAAAGGGAATATACGAAAAGCTCCTGGCAGACCCCGACAATGAAGTAAAGGGCACCGTCAGGGAGCTGGCAGATGAATTCGGGGTCGAGCTTATGGCCTTTGTGGGATTTTTGGACGGAATAAATGAGAGCCTTAAGGTCCCAAACCCCATAGAAACAATGGACGAGGATACGGTGGTTTCGCTCCTTTTCGACAAGGAAAGCCTCTACAAGAACATGGTGGCCGCGGAAGCCGACTGGCTCTATGGGCTCCCACAGTGGAACAGCATTTTTTCACCCGAGAAGCAAAAAGAGCTCTATAAGGAACAAAAAAGATCCAAGACCGTAATAAAGCCCAAAAAGATCGGCCGGAACGATCCTTGTCCCTGCGGCAGCGGAAAGAAATATAAGTACTGCTGCGGCAAGAGCGCATAAGGAGAATAAACGATGAAGACATTACCATTTACCGTGGATTTTCTTGAGGAGACAGCCTCCAAATACCCGACTCCTTTTTATATTTATGATGAGAAAGGCATCCGGGAAAACATGGAAAAAGTAAAAAAAGCCTTTTCCTGGAACAAGGGCTTTAGGGAATATTTTGCCGTAAAGGCAGAGCCCAATCCCTCCATCATTGAGATAATGAAAAAGCAGGGGTGCGGCACAGACTGCTCTTCCTACACGGAGCTTTTGCTGTCCCATGCCATGGGATTTTCGGGGGACGAGGTCATGTTTTCATCAAATGACACCCCTCCTTCAGAATTCAAATACGCGGACGATATAGGTGCCACTATTAATTTGGATGATTTTACCCATATAAAGATCTTGGAGGATACCATAGGGCACATCCCCGAAAAGATTTCACTGCGCTTCAATCCCGGGGGCACATACTCCCTCTCTAACGGCATCATGGACAATCCCGGTGATTCAAAATACGGTCTTACCAAAGAGCAGCTCATAGAAGGCTATAAGATACTGAAGCAAAAGGGCGCAAAGACATTGGGGCTTCACGCCTTTTTGGTCAGCAATACCCTTACCAATGACTACTATCCTGAGCTCTCGAAGACCCTCTTTGAGCTGGTCGTGGAGCTAAAGAAGGTCCACGACATAGAGATCTCGTTCATCAATCTCTCGGGCGGGGTGGGGATAGCCTATAAAGAAGAAGATGTGCCCAATGACATCCTGGCCATAGGGGAAGGCGTGCACAGGGTCTACGATGAGATCCTCGTTCCTTCCGGTCTTGGAGATATTTCCATATACACGGAAATGGGGCGGTTTATGACAGGTCCCTACGGATACCTTGTGACCAGAGCCATCAACGAAAAACACATCTACAAGGAATACATCGGGGTGGATGCCTGCGCTGTAAACCTCATGCGCCCGGCCATTTACGGTGCCTACCACCATATCACCGTGGCCGGCAAGGAAAAAAGCCCCCGTGACCATGTGTACGACGTGGTGGGATCTTTGTGTGAAAACAATGACAAATTCGCCATAGACAGACCTCTCCCAAAGGTGGATAGGGGGGATCTTCTGGTGATTCACGATGCGGGCGCTCACGGATTTGCCATGGGGTATAATTACAACGGCAAGCTCAAATCCGCAGAGCTATTGATGAAGGAGGATGGTAATGTCGAACTCATCCGCCGCGCCGAGACACCCGAAGATTATTTCGCGACTTTAGACGTATCTGATATTTACAAAAAAATGTTTCAATGATACAATAAACACTAAGGAACTGTAAAGGATAAGGAAAAAAACGGAGGATCTAGTCAGGTGGAAAAGGGGACTGTCCTATACATAGGCCAAAAAAGCACTGTATCACAGAGATTTTCTGATATACTGGCAAACACACACAATGTCATAAACTGGTCAATGAACCAAAAGGGGCTATTCAGGGAAATACCCACGGATGTGGATTGCATAGTGATGTATGTGGATGGATTGAGTGATTCCGAGTACAGGCTGCTGAAGGACTTTCTGACCATCTTCCCTTCAAACTACGAGCCCGTCCTCGCCATCGGCTCCAAGGCATCGACAAAGTCTTTCAGGCGCTTCATAGGGTATCCCTTGGAATCCGAGATCGACTCCACCAAAGAAGAAGTCAATCTCCTGGGACCTGTAAATTCCGTCATCGGATCGATTCGGGCGAAGGACAGGAAGAAGGAATACGAGGCTAATTTCGTGGATGCCACACTCGGGATATACGGAAAAGACAAGGAAGTGAACCAGCATTTCGAAAATATGTTCAGGCACCTTTGCAACACCCACATCTATGACAATCCCGGCAGCCTCCTGGATCATGTCTACAACGACCCACCGAAGGTTTTGCTCCTATCATATATCGAGGCCACCCAAGATGAGAACCTGCTGATCTCCCAGATCCGCCAGGGCAATGGACAGAATGTGACGCTGATACTCTTTGGTCCTTCGATGTCCCAGGCGCAGTTCCAGGAGATCATAGAATACAAGCCCAACGGATACATCATGGAAGGCACGAATGACGCAGACGCGGTAGACCTTATAATGAACAAGATGAAAAAATAAAGATCACAGAATGTGCCACGAAAATTCACATTACTCTGTTAATATTTAGTTCATCTTTACCGATATATACTAAGAATAATAGGTAACCATGAAAGGGGTGATCATTATGGCAGTTACCCGTTCGAGTACGAACTACGAAGTCATAGAGATGATGGACAAGCTGACCGATATCAGAGACACCGTGGCTCTGGAAAGGAAGAAGCGTCTCAAGGGCTCAGCTACCAAGACGATGGTGTCCACCTTCCATTCCGGTCAGGAGAACGCGAAATCCAAAAAAGCCAAAGACCCCGTATACAGTGGCGGCTTCGGCTCAAAGAAGTGGTGATTTTGTGATTTTTTACAGCTCTCCCTTGGGAAAGCCGTTCCTTGCGAAGGAATGGTTGGTAAAGGTCTTGTCAAAGGTGAGTTCGCGATGTACCTCCAGGTAATCGGGAATGGTATATGCTTCATCTTCGGATGAGAGCTCTATCTCGAGGATGGCCTGCTTCTTCCAATACTGAAATATGTCTAATTCATATACAAATCCCTCCCCCGGGATGCGGTACCTCGCTTTGTAAAGGGTGCTGCATTCCGGGTCTTTTTCTGCATAGAGGCTTTTGTATGCGGACTTTGTTATAAAGGTCTCGCTCTCTATCCTGTCGATGTCGGAAATCTTTTCCTTCTCCGTGTAGATGTATCTTTTCTCCGGATCAGGCCACCTTCTGTCCCATATCCTTATCCTCCTGTTTTCACCCTTTTCCCCCTTCCTGAGGTAGGTCTGGGTGATTAGTATCTTTTCGGTACCGGGGATGTTCGATATGTACTCTAAGTCCGGGTAACGGATCAAAAATTTCCGTTCAATTTCGTGATGCGGCATTTGTTCTTCCCTCAAAAAAATCCCAAAAATAAGGACACCCATAAAGGATGTCCTTAAGATTCATCAGATAACCATCAATACATCGTGGTCCCGTGATCTACATACAGTATCTGTCCTGTCACTGCCTTCGACTCGTCAGATGCGAAGTAAAGGCATGCAAGAGCCTGATCTTCCACGTCTGCCTCGGGAAGGGTGATGTCTATGTGCTGGCCGCACAGTGCCGCAAACTCACCGTCAAATGTGGCAGCCGCCTCGGGAGCATTGAGCGGTGTGGGGGTGGGTCCCGGTCCTACCGCATTGCAGCGGATCTTTCCATCGTACTTGTTGGAGTAGTAGATGGCGATGTTCTTGGTCATGGCGTTTACCGCGGACTTAGCCGCAGAGTAGGAAATACCCGCAACGCCCTGGCTGCCGATGGACGAGATGTTCACGATGGAACCCTTTCCCTGCTTTTCCATGTGCACGAGCGCGTACTTGCTCATGTAGTACACGGAGTACTGGTCGATCTTTACGACCGTGTCATACCAGTCCTCATCGCAGGTGTTTATCGGGCGGTGCTTGTCAGCTATGCCGGCATTGTTCACAAGGACATCTACCCGTCCGTACTTGTCAGCCGTGAAGTCTACTACCTTGTGGCAGTCTTCGGGCTTGGTAAGGTCTGCGTCCACCGCAGAAATCTCGCCATACTGAGAAAGCTCTGAAACAGTCTTCTCATTCTCATCATGGCGGCGGGCAGCTATGACCACCTTTCCGCCTTCCTTCAAAAATACCTCAGCAGTCTTCTTCCCGATACCGGAATTCCCACCGGTAACAATACAGATCTTGCCGTCTAATCTTCCCATTGGATCATACCTCCTGTTTTGTATTCGCGTCCCCGGATATATAAGGGACTTTAACCATACTCTATATTATACTCCTTTATCCCTTCTTTTTCAAGAGTTTATTGACGGCTATGACGAGGGCATTTATCGAAGCCTTTATGATGTCCTCATCGGTCCCTGCCCCCCACTCCATATGTCCCGTCCGGGTGAGTCCCACATAGGCCATGGCCTTGGATGAAGAGCCGCGGGTAAGAGCATGCTCACTGTAGGTAGACAGCTCATACGTGATGGAAAAGTGTTTCTTTAGGGCATTGCTCACCGCGTCGAGCCTTCCATTTCCTAAGCCTTCCACGATGGTCACCCGGCCATTTTCGGAAACACTCACCCTGGCCTTTATGCCGTCTTTTTGCTCGAAATGGCACTCGGTGATATCGAAGAGCTTTTCGATATTTATGTAATTATCCTTGAAGATATCATATATCTCATCAGGCAAAAGCTCCGCATGGCGCCTGTCCGAGACATCCTTCATCAGGTATCCCACCTGCTCGCTCATCTTCTTCGGAAGCTCTATCCCAAAGCTTTGCTTCAGTATGAATGACACCCCGCCCTTGCCCGACTGGCTGTTTATCCTGATGACGTCCGCGTCATAGGTACGCCCCACATCCTTTGGGTCTATCGGGAGGTATGGCACGTTCCATTCGGAAAGTCCCTTATCCTGTCTCCATGCCATCCCCTTGGATATGGCATCCTGGTGGGAACCCGAAAAGGCCGTAAACACCAGGTCTCCGGCATAGGGCTGCCTGGGGGGCACCTCCATCCTCGTATAGGTCTCATACCTTTCCCTGAGGGATGGGATATCCGAAAAATCAAGTCCCGGATCTACGCCGTGGGTGTACATGTTCATGGCCAGCGTGATGATGTCCACGTTTCCCGTCCTTTCGCCATTTCCAAAGAGCGTCCCTTCTATCCTGTCGGCCCCCGCCAAAATCCCCAGCTCGGCATCCGATATCCCGCACCACCTGTCATTGTGCGGATGGAGGGAGAGCACCACCGAATCCCTGTAGGCCAAGTGCTTATGGATGTATTCTATCTGGGTGGCAAAGACATGCGGCATTGCGTTTTCCACCGTGGTAGGTATGTTTATTATGGTCTTCCACGAAGGATTGGGCTTCCATACCTCAAGAACCGCATTGCACACATCCACGGCATAGTCCACCTCTGTCCCCGGAAAACTCTCCGGGGAATATTCGAAAAGGAAATTTCCATTGGTCTGTGAGGCAAGATCCTTTAAGAGGATGGCCCCGTCCACTGCTATTTTCTTTATTTCTTCCTTTGATTTCTTAAAGACCTGCTCCCTCTGGGCCACCGATGTGGAATTGTACAGGTGTACCACGGCCCTGGGCGCGCCCTCCACGGCCTCAAAGGTCTTTTTTATGATGTGTTCCCTAGCCTGGGTGAGGACCTGTACCGTCACGTCATCGGGAATCATGTCCTTTTCTATCAGGGTCCTCATGAACCGGTATTCTGTCTCCGAGGCCGCGGGGAAACCCACCTCTATCTCCTTGAAGCCCACCTCCACGAGCATCTCAAAAAAAAGCAGCTTTTCCTTAAGGCTCATAGGCTCTATCAGGGCCTGGTTTCCATCCCTTAAGTCCACGCTGCACCATATCGGGGGCTTTTCTATATGATCTTTCTTCACCCAGTCATATGTCGGCTCAGGCGGCATAAAATACTGAAGCTTGTATTTGTCTGATACTTTCATTTCATATTCCTTTCTTTGGCTTTTTGAAAATCCCTTTATGTATGACTTTTAATCTTCCTCCCACAATGACTTCACGAAATGCATCCGCCCCTCCTCGCGGTGCGGCTCATTCGTGGGACGCTCACCGGCATCCTCATGAAAGGCCGCGGCCAGGGCTCCAACGGTCTGTTTCATGCAGTCCATGCAGTAGCTGCCATACCGGATGGAACATCCACATTTCTTACATTTAATGAAGATCCTGCTGTTGTTAGGAATCTCTAACCTGCCCTTCCTCAAAAACAGGTGTACCACCTGCTGGTCCACCCCCGTCTTTTGGGAGACCTCATACTCAGGCGTGGGACCGTTTTCGTTCAGGAATTTTCTGACTTTGCCGTAGTCATCCAGGATTTCTTTCTTGCATTCCTCACACTTGTATTTGCCGTCCTCTATCATGAGGATCTTGCCCCCGCATTCAGGACACATTATGGGGCGTCTTTCCAAAAACTTTTCATATGCGTTCATAAACAGTCACCTTCCGCGGATATGGAAACAAATTTATTTGAAAATCCTTAATACATATGATACATCATATCGAAGTTTTTTTCAAGCATAATGATGATTCATGAGCCTTATTTTTTCTATTATTTCATCAGCCACCCGCCTTTTGTCGTGCATGATAAGGTCTGCCATGTCAAGGTCTCCTATGTGGCGGTAATATGAATTGAGCAGATCTCCCTGCTTGTATTTCAGCTCCAACATCTCCAAAGATCCAAAAGGCTTAAGGAGCTGAGGATCGTATTCATAGTGCTTATCTTTGCTCTCCAGGATGAAGAGCTTCCTCCACAGGGCATGAACCTTCCGGCGCCTCTCATCAAAGGGGATGGTCAAAAACTTGTAGATAAGCTCCTTGTCATCGGATATTTTTTCCAGCTCCTCGCACAGGATGAGCATTTCCTTTAACCTTGACTTTTGGTAGATGGATCCGTCACGGATGACGCTCCATTTTCTTAAGGTCTCAGAGAGCTTTGCGTCCAGGGCGATGAGCCTCTCGGGGAAGATGAGGTAAGCGCTGTTTATGGGGTCGGGGGACTTTTGGAAATGTTCTTCCAGGAGCTCTTTTCCCTCCATCGCATTCCAAAAACCCTTGTCAAAGATCCCCCGCCTTCCCGCCCTTCCCGCTATCTGGAGGAATTCATGTGCCTGCAGGGGACGTACCCTCATCCCGTCAAACTTTATGTGCTCCATGAATACCACCCTCTTTATGGGAAGGTTCAAGCCCATGCCTATGGCATCGGTGGCAACCACCACCTCATTTTCGCCGGAAATAAAGGCCTTTGTCTGCTGGCGGCGTACCTCAGGGGGAAGGGCGCCGTAGATCATGCTGCATTTGACTCCCCTCTCCCTTAGGACATCTGCCACCTCGTGTACCCTTTTTTTTGAAAATACTATCAGGGCGTCCTTTTCCTCCACGTCCTCAGGGAACAAAAAGCTCCTTTCGTCCTTCAAAAGCGGCACATGCCTCTCATGGACCATTATCTCGTAGGTGTCGCCGCAATCGTCTATTATCGCGGTAAGTATGTCTTTGGCCTCGGGAGATGCGCAGACATGTATCTTTTTCGCCGCGACCCCCATTATCGCCCTGGTCCACTGACCCCCGCGCCACGGGTCGCCCACCATCTGCGCCTCATCTATCACGGCCACATCGAACATACGTTCCAAGGGGAGCATCTCCACGGTGGAGGCCTGGTGGTCTGCCCCCGGCATCCTTAAGATCTCCTCCCCCGTCACCAGCTCGCAGGGAGTACCCTCCCTGTTTGCCTCTTCATATACCTCCAGGGCAAGAAGCCTCAAAGGTCCCAGGTAAATCCCGCTTTGGGCCTTTCGAAAATCCTTCGTCGCCTCATAGGTCTTTCCGGAATTGGTAGGTCCTAAGTGCAGTATGAAATGCCTGACCATGCTCCTTGCCGTAGGATAAAAGTCCGCGGGGTTGTCAGGTATCTCCTGGAGGATCTCATTTTCCAGGCGGCCCTGCCTTTGCGTCTGCCTGACAAATTCCCTGCAGTGGGGATTTTTAAGGATGAGCATCCTGCCATAGTCATAGGTAAATGTCTCCTTCACCATATGATCCAAAGACTCCACGAGAGCTGTCTTTACCCTGGAATGAATGATCTCTATCGCATTTGTTTGGGAGATGTTCATGGAGAAGGCTTCCCTTGCCATGGCAGATGCCTCAGAGAGCACCTTTAGCTCCGCTTCCTGGAATCCCTCACTGATAAGCCCCATCCCTATATCCGAAAACATGTACTCGCGCTGCTGGTTTCTCTCGTACTGCTCCAGCGACCTTGCGCTTAGGCTTTCCTTCCTGTAGAGCCTCTTTATCGTGGAAATCTTTTTTTCCTTGAGGTGGACTATGTAAACCTTGTTTTTGGAAAGATGTGATATTATCCTTCTCTTCCAATACGAAGTCACAAGCTCGGTGAATTCATCCTCACCCACATCATCCAATGCGACATTCACAAGGTCCCTGTATTCCTTCTTCCTTTTTTTCTGGTTTTCCTTTTTGTTCAGCCGCTTGCGCCTTGCTTTTTCCCTTTTCTTTTTACGGCCGTTATTAACATCCGCCTCACCGGGCGCCCCGGTTTTTTCCGAAAACTTTGTTTCATCACTCATGACTTTTTAACGATATTTCCTTTTTCCTTGAAAATGGAATCCCCATCCACCACTCCCCTCACCATGGAAAGCGGGTAGATGGTGGTGTTTTTTCCTATTATGGATCCCGGATTAAGGACGCTGTTGCACCCCACTTCCACATGATCTGCCAATATGGCGCCTATCTTCCTTAGGCCTGTACTTATTTCATCGGTGCCGTTTTTTATGACTATGTCGCTCCTGTCGGATTTTATGTTGGATGTGATGGAGCCTGCGCCCATGTGTGACTTGTATCCCAATATGGAATCCCCCACATAATTATAATGCGGAACCTCCACCCCGTCAAAGAGTATGACGTTCTTCAGCTCGGTGGAGTTTCCCACCGTCGCGCCGCATCCCACTATGGCAGAACCCCTGATAAAGGCTCCATGCCTTATACGGGCATCCTCCCCTATTATTGAGGGACCTCCTATATAGGCAGATTCCATCACCTGCGCGGACTTTGCCACCCAGATGTCTTCTCCCCTTCTTTCGTAGATTTTGGGGTCTAATCCCTCTCCTATCTCCATGATCCACCCGGAAATATATTTCAATGCCTCCCATGGGTAGGTTACCTTCTCAAGGTATGGCTTCGCGATGGTTTTTGAAAGGTCAAACAGACCGCATATCCTGATATCCATGCTTTTCTCCTCGTATATATGGTTTATGGTAAACGTCAAACATGATCATGCGCATCATTTTCCATGAGGATCCGCCGCACGTTCATGTCTGATGAATTTTTCACAAGCTCCGTATACTTCGTGATATATGCCGAAAGCTTTTCCATGTACTCACCGGTCGTTATCTCACCGTGTTCCACATAGGACAGTCCCTTTTCCCAGGAGGCCGTAAGCTCGGGATTAAGAAGAGAGGGGATGGAGCAGGATACCGTGTCAAATATCATCTCCCCCAGGTGTGTGGGGGTAAGGGTCTGGGTCTTTTTGTTTAAGGAGAGGTACTTGTTTGATACAAGCTTTGTAAGTATCGCGGCCCTGGTGGCAGATGTCCCTATGCCTGCTCCCTTTATCTGAGAGCGCAGATCCTCATCCTCTATCAGGTTTCCCGCGTTTTCCATGGCAAGGATCATTGACCCTGAGGTATACCTCTTCGGCGGGGATGTCTCGCCCTTTTTTATGGACATGGACACCACGTTTATTACGCTCCCCTTCCTTATCCCTTTAAGCGCCTCCATGAGGCCACAGACGTCCTGTTCGTCTTCATCTTTGGTCTTGTATATGCCGGTTACTTCCATAAAGCCCTTATCCTCAAGCACCTTTGTGCTCAAAGAAAAATTTTCCCTGTATCCCGACCCTTGAGGGCGCTCTATGTCCACCGAAAGGGTGATCTTCCTGTAAACCGCCGCCGGATAAAAAATGCTAAGGAACCGCCTTACTATCATGTCATAGACCCCCAGCGACATATCATCAAGACCCTTTAAGGCTCTGATGTTCCCGGTCGGTATTATCGCGTAATGATCCGTGATCTTGGAGTCATTTACGTATTGGGTCTTTGCGAGGCTGCCGGTTAAATTTTCATTTAATATCCTTCCCGCAATCTCCGGGATATCAGATGCGTAATCCGCATTGCAAAGACCTTTTATGTTCTTTTTTATTTCCTTTGCAACGGCCGAAGACAGCACCCTGGCGTCTGTCCTTGGATAGGTGGTAAGCTTTTTTTCGTAAAGGGTCTGTGCTATCTGTAATGTCCGGTCGGGTGGGATCTTGTATCTTTTAGAGCATGCGTTCTGAAGCTCCGCGAGGTTGTACAGGAGGGGGGGCTTCTTTTTTTCCGTCTTTTTTGAAAATTGGGCGACCCTGCCCTTCAGGGGATATTCCCACCCAAAGCCTTCTATGAAATCTGCGGCACCCTTTTCATCCAAAAAACCTTCTTCCTTGTAGAGGTCTCCTCTTCCCATACATGAAGAGCCTTCCGTAACCTTCCACTGGGCATTTTTTTCCATGCCCTCCAGCTCTGCCATGATCTTGTAAAAGGGAGTCTTTACGAAGGCGCGTATCTGCCTTTCCCTCCTTGTCACCATCCCCAGTACACAGGTCATGACCCTCCCCACGGATATGGTGGTATGTTTTTTCTTTAGGATGTTTGAAAGGGTGTTTCCGTACTTTAAGGTAAGTACCCTGGAAAAATTTATCCCCATCAGGTAATCTTCCTTTGCCCTAAGGTATGCGGCATCTGACAGCCTGTCGTATTCCGACAGGGGCTTTGCCTCCTTTATTCCCCGCCTTATCTCCTCATCGGTCTGGGAATCTATCCAGACCCTGCGCTTTTCCTTGTCGGGGCAGCCTGCCATCCGGTCAACCAGCCGGTAGATGTACTCCCCCTCCCGTCCGGAGTCCGTACAAACATAAATCGCCTCCACGTCCTTATCGTTTAGGAGCCTGGAGACGATATGGTACTGCTTTTTGGCGGAGGGGATAACCTCATAGAGGAATTCATCGGGAATAAAGGGAAGGGTATCGAAAGACCACTTCTTTAGCTTTTCATCATATGCGTCAGGATAACTCATGGTGACCAGATGTCCCACGCACCAGGTGACATATGTATTTTCCCCTTCGTAGTAGCCGTCCTTTTTTGATGCTTTGAGCTTAAGGGCCTTCGAAAAAGCCTCCGCCACCGAAGGCTTTTCGGCTATGAATAGTGTTTTCTTCATGTGATCAGAGTGAATTCAGATCCACCAGCTGTATGGTCTCATCCTTTTCCGCCTCCCTGGAAAGCTCCGGTGAAAAGCTTCCCGCCGCAAAAAGATACCTGGCCTTTGCCTTTACCTTTGCCATCTCCATGGACTTGTTCAGCTGGTCGAGGTGCCTCATGTTGACCTGCATGTCGGACCAGTGGCAGTTTGCGACGACATTGTTTCTCATATCGTCCTGCATGAGGATGTCTATCTGTCCCTGCTTCCCTATCCACGTGCCGATCTTCCCCGCCCCTATGGGGAGCTTTCCGGCCTGTGAAAGAAGCGAGAGGAATTCTTTGCAGACCTTTACGAAATGCTGCTCTATGTATTCATCCAGCCCCCTTTCTATGTAATGCGAATAAAATTCACTGGGGGAAATGAGCCTTAGCTGCGACTGGTGGGGATAGACGAAGGTAAACCAGAAATTAAGGAAGGTATCCTTTATCGAATACACAGCCTTTTGGGAATTCTCCCATCCGCCCGTCTCCACTGAGCCTACCTTCTCGACCACCCCAAAGGCCGAAAGATTTTTCAGGTATACCGATATCTTGGCCCTGGAAAACCCCGTATCCTGATGGATGTCGTTAAGCTTTCTGTTGCCCCTGGCCATGGTGGCCAGGATGGTCTCATATACAGATGATTCACGCAGGTGCCTCTTCAGGTACCCTTCCGCCTCGTCGTACAAAAATCCCCTGGGAGAAAGCACGTGGCGGCACACGTTCTCCGCAAGTGAGAGCTTTGAATTCCAGCAGGGAAGGTACTCCGGCACGCCTCCCGTTATGGCATACATCTGAATGCACTCCCTGGTGGACCTGGACGGGAAAAGGCGTACCAGATCCAGGAAATTGAGCTCTAATACCTCCAAAGCCCCCTCATACAAAGGTCCTTCATTCTCCATGATCTTGGGCAAAGTCTCCGAAGACCATACCACGTCCGAGGAGACGAAGATCACCTTTACGGGTACCGTGGATTTTTTCAAAAATACCTTCAGGGTATCAAAGAAATCCGAATCCTTCTTGAAGAGCCTTTGCACCTCGTCCACTACCAGAAACAGTTCATCGGTCTCTCTCATCTGTATCATCCCGAAGGCATCCTCGTAGGTGGCAGGCTCATGGAGCAAAGCGTATTTTTCCGTAACAACGTTCCCAAACAATGCCTGCTGGGCATCATTCGATGCCTCGGCCGCATGATAATACAGCGTGTTTTTCTGCTTGCCATAGGATCTTACTATGTCCGAGGCCTCGTTTCCCATCCTTCCGTAGACGAGCGCTATGCCTGAGCCCTTTTTTTCGCACAGGCTGTCAATAAACTTTTTTTCTTTTGCGTGTGAACCTATCACGTTTCCATACTCCTTTACTTACTATTTCTTTTCTATGTACCCCAGGGCTTTTAGCATCTCCGCGCTGAGAATGGCGCCTCCCGCCGCTCCCCTTACGGTATTGTGGGAAAGTCCCACGAATTTATAATCGAAGAGGGTATCTTCCCTGAGCCTTCCCATCGTGACTCCCATACCCCTTTCATAGTCTACGTCCAGCCTCACCTGCGGCCTGTCGTCCTCCTCCATGTAACGGATGAACTGCTTCGGCGCGCTCGGGAGGTTTTCCTCCTGCGGCTTTCCCTTGAAATTAACCCACCTGTCTATTATCTCTTCCCTGGAAGGCTTTTTGTCGAAATTCACAAACACCGCTGCCGTATGCCCGTTAAGGACGGGAACCCTTATGCACTGCGTCGTGATAAGGGGAGCCTTTGCGGGGACTATCACCTTGTTTTCGATATGGCCCCAGAGCCTTAGGGGCTCTTTTTCGCTCTTTTCCTCCTCACCGCCTATGTAGGGGATGACATTGCCCTCCATTTCAGGCCAGTCCCTGAAGGTCTTTCCCGCGCCTGATATGGCCTGATAGGTCGTGGCTACGACCTGCTTTATCCCAAAGTCCCTTACAGCGTGAAGAGCCGGGGTATAGCTTTGTATGGAACAATTTGGCTTTACCGCCACGAATCCCCTCTTCGTCCCCAGCCTTTGCCTCTGGTACTCAATGACCCCGTAATGCTCGGGGTTGATCTCAGGCACCACCATGGGCACGTCAGGTGTCCACCTGTGGGCACTGTTGTTTGAAACCACGGGCGTCTCTGTCTTTGCATATGAGTCCTCGAAGGCTTTTATCTCTTCCTTGCCCATGTCCACCGCCGAAAAACAAAAATCCACCTGGGAGGCTACGTTTTCTATGTCATGCAGGTCCTGTACCACGATGTCTTTTACCCCTTCGGGAATGTCATTGGACATCTTCCACCTTCCGCCCACGGCTTCCTCATATGTCTTTTGCGCACTGCGGCTGCTGGCTGCTATCACCTTCACATCAAACCAAGGATGCCCTTCCAAGAGGGAGATAAATCTCTGACCCACCATACCCGTGCCGCCAAGAATAGCTACGTTTAACTTTTCACTCATATACAAAATCCCCTTTACTTTTTATTCTATTAGGAAACAAATTTATTGTTTTTTCATGTCAAATCCTCTTCGCAAAAAAGTCACGGGGAATATTATAATACAAATTAACATATAATTCAAGCAAAATTTAATGAATTTTGACTTTTATGCCTGCCTTTCACACAATTCCTTCTTTCCAATCCCCCATAAGATACGCCCTGTATCCTTCCACCACGGGCTCCATAGCCCCTTTTCCGGGGGCACCCTGGGTAAGGCGCCTGTTCACGCAGGACTCCATGGAAATCTCATCATAGATGTCGTCTTCGAAAAGATCGGATATACCTTTCAGCTCATCCAAAGTAAGGTCGTCTATCGCGCAGCCCTTTTTCTCGCACATGAGCACTATCTCTCCTACCACACCGTGCGCATCCCTGAAGGGCATGCCCTGCCTCACCAGGTAATCGGCCACATCGGTCGCGTTGGTAAATCCGTTCTTTGCGCTGTTTTCCATGACCTCATTATTAAAAGTGATGGTATCTATCATGCCGTTAAAAAGCTTAAGGGAATCCTTCACCGTGTCTATCGCGTCAAAGGACCCTTCCTTGTCCTCCTGCATGTCCTTGTTGTATGCCAAAGGAAGACCCTTCATGGCCGTAATAAGCCCGATGTAGGCCCCATAGACGCGTCCCGTCTTTCCCCTTATGAGCTCTGCTATGTCGGGATTTTTCTTCTGCGGCATGATAGATGACCCCGTGCTATAGGCATCGTCTATGGTAACAAAGCGGTATTCATTTGAATTCCAGATGATGATCTCTTCGCAAAATCTGGAAAGATGCATCATTATGGTATTAAGGGCCGAGAGAAACTCTATCAGATAATCCCTGTCCGACACCCCATCCATGGAATTTAGCGTAGGCCCGTAGAATCCCATCAGCTGTGCCGTATACTCCCTGTCTAGGGGATAGGTGGTGCCTGCGAAGGCTCCCGAACCCAGGGGCGAAAAATTCATCCTCCCGTAGATATCCTCCATCCTGCCCCTGTCCCTCTTGAACATCTCGAAATATGCCCCCATGTGGTGCGCCAGGGTGGTAGGCTGAGCCTTCTGGAGGTGGGTAAAGCCCGGCATGATGGTCGTTATATTCTTTTCCATGATGCCAAGAAGCGTATAAAGAAGGTCTTTCAAAAGATCGTCCACCTCTATTACCTCGGAACGGATATACAGCCTCATGTCAAGGGCCACCTGGTCGTTCCGGGAACGACCCGTATGAACCTTCTTTCCCGTATCCCCCAGGCGTTTTATGAGGTTTTCTTCCAGGAAGCTGTGTATGTCCTCATAGGAAGAATCCACCTCCAATTTTCCTTCATCCACATCCTTTTGGATGTCTGTTAAGGCGTGTATTATGTTATCTGCCTCTCCGGGCTCTATGACCCCTGTTTTTTTGAGCATGGCGGCATGGGCGCAGGAGCCTATGATATCCTGGGAAAGAAGCCTTTTATCAAATGTAATGGACGCGTTGAAATCAAAGACCTCCCTGTCCACCTGTTTTTCAAACCGTCCTCCCCACAGTGAGGGGGAGTGCTCCTTATTTTCATTTGCGGATTCGTTCGCTTTTTCATCCATTTTCTTTTTGAATTCCTCTTTGCTTTTTTCCCACTTTTCGTCCTCTTTCTTCTTCCTTTCCTCAGCTTCCTTTTGGTCTTTATTTATCATAAAGGCCGCCATCTGCTCCTCGGCCGTGGTAGCCTCTATCTCCTCTCCGTTTACCTGAGCACTGATGGCAGATCCGTGCTTTTCCACGTGATCCATCAGTTCAAATATCCTGCTTCTAAAATCATCTGCCATTTTATTTTCCCTGCCTCCTGCTGTATACGCATCCGCAATAGTTCTGCCTGTACAGGCCATATTCCTTGGATAGCTCTATGCTCCTTTTGTATCCGTCTTTTTTCTTGAAATCCGAAGGAAGAAAGCTTACGCCCCTCTCCTTCGATATCCCTTCCCCTATGTCATTTAACGCTTTTGCGTTCTTTAAGGGGCTGATGGTCAGCGTGGTGGTAAAATAATCATATCCGCCTTCCCGGGCCACCTCCCCCGCCCTGTTTAGCCTTAGGTAAAAACACTCCATGCACCTTTTCCCCCCCTCGGGCTCATCTTCAAGCCCCCGCACGGCCTTAAAAAATTCATTTGGGTCATACCTGTCTTTGATAAGTCCTATGGGATTGGGCGGATGTGTCTTTTGTGTAAACTCGTTTATGTAGCGTTCTATTTCCCCCTCCCTCTTTTTGTACTCTTCCTCCATCGAGATATTGGGATTGTAATAATCCACGGTGATCTTAAAATACCCCGAGAGATACTCCAGGCAGTAGCTGGAACACGGAGCGCAGCAGGCATGCAGAAGGAGGGTCGGGGTGATGTCTGCTTTTTTGTTTTTTTCTATGATGAAGTCTAATTCTTTTTGATAATTTTTCATGGGTGTCCCCGTACAAAGCGGCTATTTTCGTTTACTATAACTCGTTCGTGATAAAACCGAGAAGGAGGGGGATATAAATCCCCCTCCTGCCTGATCTTCTTTGCCCATCAGGAGCAATCAAAATTCTCTTTTTATTCTTCCTGCCCTTCCGCGGATGAGACCTGATCTTCTGAAATCTTGAAGATGGACAGCTCCTTATCCATGTCGTCCGCAATCCTCGATACGTTGGTCGCAGTCTCTGAAATATCTGCCATCAGGTCATTTACTATGGTAACGGAAGCCGATGTCTCCTCGGTACCTGCCGCATTCTCTTCGGCTATGGCAGAGAGGTTCTCCACGACATCCACCACGCTCTGGCGGGCACCGTCCATGTCATGGGTACGCCTGGATATCTCGTTTAATCCATCCAGGGCCCGGCTTATACCATCCTTCACATCCTGGAAGATCTCACCGGTATTCCTTACGAGCTCCGACTGCTCATCCATGACCTTCCTTACCCTCTCCATAGTATCCACCGACTGCTGTGAGTCCGCAATGAGGGCTGCTATGACCGCATCTATCTGCTGCGCGGAAGATGACGACTGCTCGGCGAGCTTTTGGATCTGGGATGCAACGACCGCAAAGCCCTTGCCCTGTTCGCCTGCCCTGGCCGCCTCTATGGAAGCATTGAGCGAAAGGAGGTTCGTCTCTTCCGCTATAGATGTGATAATCTCCGTAGCGGACTTTATCTTCATGGCCGATTCATTGGTCGTGTTCGTCTGCTCATATATCTCATTCATGGCCTGGGATGTCTGTTCCCCTATTGCTACGAGCTTGTCGATGACATCCGTCACCTCCAAAGATGCCTTCTGCATGTTCTCTGACGTGACCATGATGGATGCCGTCGCGGTAGCGGCATCTTGTATCTGGTTGCCTATCTCTACCACGGCACCCGAGGCATTCTCAGTCTCATTTGCCTGGGATGTGGCACCTTCTGCTATATCGTGTACGGCTACTTCCACCTGGTTTACATTCTGAAGCGTCTGGTCTGATATTTCCGCCAGATTGTCCGAAGCAGAGGCAAGCTCATGCCCGTGCTCCTGAAGGGCACGTACGGCCGATGTCACCGCATCCGTAAGTGCCAAGGTAGCTTTGGCCATCGCACCGACCTCGTCCTTTTGGTTTGCGTATGAGCGAAGCTTTGAAGACTTCGTCATATCCATGGATTCTGCTATCTCACTTATGGTATGACCCACCGACACAAGACCCTTCACGCTGAGCCTTACCACGATGACCGTAAGGACTGCCACCACCAGAGCCACGATGATCGATATCACTACTACCATCGTGTTCAGGGTCTTCGTATCCGCAAATATTTCGCTCTTCTTGTCGGATACCACGACCACCACGCCGGTACCGGGGAGATATTCATACGTGGTGAGCACCTGTCCGCCCACCGCCCGGTCATAATATTCAGTGGACTGGGGATGGACCGCATCAGCCGATGCGCTGCCTGATGTCTCCTCGGCCGAAGCCGCGCTTATTATGCCAAGGAGGTTTTCATCCTCTATCGCAGATCCTATCAGGGTCTCGTCGGGAGCCCATATATAGCTGGAAGAATCAGCACTAAGGAGCATCATGTACGCATTGTCCCACCCATGAAACTCCATGCTGTTTAATACATCTATTATGCCGGAGGCATTGATTCCCGCGCCTACATAGCCCACGCCGTTTCCCTGCGTATCATACAGGGGATAGTAATAAACTATAACGACCGCTCCCGTGGAAGGAGACGCCATGACTCCCCTCAGGTATCCTTCCCCGGAAGCCCACATATTGTCCACTATGCCCTGTACCTGCTTCAAGGCCTCGTCATCTGCGGTACCCCTGGCTCCCACGGCATCGTGTATGCTGTGCACCAGCTGCACCGACTGGTAATCGCAGGCAAACAGTCCCTCGACATTGGGAAGGAGCGTCGCGTAGCTGTCCACAAAATCCTGGGCAGCCTGATAGGCGTTGACATTGGAAGGATCTGCGACATAGTCCTGCAAGGCATTCGTCTCGGCGAGCCCCGCCAGGTAAAGGTCTACCTTTTCCAGGTAATCGATAAACAGCTGTGTCCGAGAATCCGTAGCCTCCATCATCCTCATCTCGGTAGCGTTGCTCATCGAGGAATTCGTCCTGCTGCTTACTATAAAGGCCAAACAGCTAAGTCCTATCACAATGGCCAAAACCACCACCAGGGAAATCCTGGTGGACATCTTTATATTCTTCATTTTTACTACCCCTCTTTCATGGAATTTTTTTGAAAATATAAAAAATATAAATAATCAAACAATTTATGGATCAAAGCTTTATTCCATTTTTCTCACAAAGCTTTTGCGCACTCTCTACGGAATCCTTGCCCGTCTTGTTCTTTATGGGGGCAAACTCCCTGTCCCTGTCCACCTCATAGGGCAGACACGTAGACAGCTGGTGGATCATGTCCAAAACCAACTGCTCGAATTTGTAGCCGTTCGGCTCTTTGGGCTTTACGTAATTTGCGTCGTCATCAATGAAGGGAATCTTCTTTTCCACCACGTGCATGGGCATGAGATCATCCGACACGGCATCCAGCGCCTTCACCTCAAAGAGGTAGTTCAGTATCACGCCGTATCCATAGGCGTAGCCTCCCTCAGCGTCTTTGGCGTCTTTCATCTCATCGGAGAGTTCATAGTATTCGACTATGGAAGGTCTCCCATCCTCCAGGCATATGACCCCGACCTTCTCATCGGGCGAAACCTTCCTTACGACCTTGGCTCCCACCTGGCACCCCTTGAGGGATGTGGCCCCTATAAACACGGGGTCTGCCATCCTCTGAAGGACATTGTCTACGGCAAAGACATTGATGTATTCTATGCCCTCGTCCCTGAGTATACTGTCTAAGCCCGCCCTTTTAAGGGACGAATACCACCCTGCGTTGCCGTTGGGGGAGGTGGCGATGCGCCCTTTTTCCTCCATGTAGACCTTTCCATTGTAATCACATGCGGGTGCCATCTCCTGTGGAAAAAAATGCACAAACGACGGATCATATCCAAAGTAATCATGCTCCTTCATAAAATCCACGGTCCGGGCATGGTTCTTTTCGCTGGTCATGATGAAAAGGTGAATCTTTACGGCCAGGGGAACTGTCACATCCATCAGGTTTTCGATGAGACGCTGGAACACATATACGGGATGGGTCTTACCTAAGTCAAATGCTCCCTTTGGACCATCCGCCCCCAGACGGGTACCCATGCCCCCCGCCAAAAGCAGGCACGCTGCCTTCCCGTCCTTTATGATGCGGGCCCCTTCCTCATAATACTCATCCCTCCGTTCATTTATCTGTGGGATGGAAAGGGCATCAAGCGGCGAAAAGACTCCCCTTTGGACCTTGTCCTTCCCCTCTATGTAGGAAAGAATCCCGAAGTCAGTCTCTTCTATCTGCGAAAGAAGGGCTTTTTTTTCATCATCATCCAGCCCGTCATAGTACCTTAATATATGCTCCTGGCCATAGTCTCTAAGCTTCTTTTCTGCTTCACTGTAGTCCATGTAATAATAAGCTTCCTCCTTGTTGGTTTAATCGCTGTACCCGTATGGTTACTCCTCACCCAGTATGAGTTCCTTTATGCCCACGCCCTTACCCATGAACGGCATGGTAAGGTCGAATAATTTGTCCCCGTAACGCACCACGGGAAGGGAGAGGTTTGACTGGTTGATGGCGGATATCTCGGCTACCTTTCCGTTGGTCAAAACCACCTTTTTCCCGACATAATTTGAAAGGACGTTGTAAAGGAACTCACTTAGATACTTGGGATCATAGTCCGTGCCATTGTTCGAGGTCATGATGGCAGTGACCGTGAAGGGCTGCATGGCTCTTCTGTATGCGCGATTTGCGGTCATCGCCTCGAAGGTATCCACTATCGCGATTATGGATCCATAGCGCGTGATGTTCCCACCCTTAAGTCCCATCGGATAGCCCGATCCGTTAAACCTCTCATGGTGATTTAACGCAACGATACTGATGTCATCCTCGATGCCGGCTTCCTTGAGGATCTTCTGCCCGTAGATGCAGTGCTTTTTTATCATTGACATTTCCTGCTTCGTAAGCTTTCCTTCCTTGTCCAGTATGGAAAGGGGTATCCTCAGCTTCCCCACGTCATGAACCAGTCCCGCCAGGAGTACATTTTCCTTATCACGGGGAGACATATTCAGCCAGGTAGCCAGCTCATAGCTGATGAGGGCCACGTTTATCGAATGCGCGAACACGGTACTGGAAAAGCTCATTAGCTTGTTTATGAAATGAAGGTAAATCTCGCTCTTTGGCGAATCATACACGACCTTGGCCAAAAGCTCAGCCTGCCTCTCCACATCCTCTTTGGTGGTAAAGATCACCCTGTTTACGGACTCCTCTATGGCCTCCACGAAAATCTTCTTCGTATCGGATACATCCATGGGGTCGGAATCGGGGTCATCCATGAGTACGGATACCTTCTTCACCCTCGCCCTGCGGATGACCCTGATGTCATTGTCCGTTAAGGACTTGCCACCGGGAATAAGATCGGTTCCCAGGGGAGTCTTTACCCTCTTGCCAAGAACCATACCTATTCTGATATCGCTAACAGGAATATCCACTATCATCTAACATACCTCGTAAGAAACGCATTAATCCATTGCGCTTGCCGCAACAACACAGACGGTATCACGTGCTATTATATCACAAATTGACAAACCATGCAATAAGATTTTTTATGGAATCTTACTTGACAGACAGCCTCCTGTACCTGTTCATGGTGCCCATGAACAGGGCCTTTGGAGCCATCGCAAAGCCCCCGGATACCGTGCCCCCGTCAAACAGCTTCTCCAACCCTTCCTTTTCCAGGATAGTGTAAAGCTCGTCCGCAATCTCCCTCAGGGTCTTTCTCCCGTTTACCAAATGCAGGTAGGAGTATTTTAACGCCGCGCACAAAAAAGCCGTCTGCTCCCTGTCTGTTATCTGCTCTAGTCCCCTTAGATCCACGGTTTCCTTGGATATGGAAAAAGAATCAACAGTGATGACCTTTGACTTTATCCTTTTGTCGGATAAGAGCGCCCTGTCCTGAAGAATCACCCTGTCAAAAGAAGGAAGGTCTATTTCTTCATAACTATCCCTGCTTTCTTCTTTTATTTCATTTTCGGCCACCTTCCCGGCTTCCCCGGTTACGTCTAAAGGTTCGTACTGCTCCATCTGGATCACCCGGTCAGATACATCAAAAAATGCCCCCGAGCTTCCGGCCACGAGTATCGTGGAAATACCGAATTTTTCATAGAGCATGCGTACCCTGGATATGAAGGGACGTATGGGCTCTTTCCCCTGGGAAACCACCTTTCTCATGATGGCGTCCCTGACCATGAAATTGGTGGCGCAGGTATCTTCATCTATGAGAAGAAGCTTCGTCCCTGCCTCTATGGCCTCTATGGTGTTGGCCGCCTGGGAGGTGCTGCCCGACGCGTCCTCCGTGTCAAACAGCACCGTATCCTTTCCGTTGGGAAGATCCCTTATGAACATCGAAATATCCGTATGGCAAATGGCCCTTCCATCCTCAGCCCTCACCTTTACCGCTGTCCGGTCCGATGCCACATACTCCCTGCCATCGCCCAAAATATGGTTGTACACCCCTGACTCCAGGGCTTTTAACAATGTGGATTTGCCGTGGTAGCCTCCCCCAATGATGAGGGTTACCCCGTTTTTTATTCCCATTCCCCGGATCTTTCCCTTCCTGGGCAATTCTATCTCCACGGCCAGCTCATCAGGGGATCTGAAAGGATATGCTTCCTTCATGGGAACGTCCACGGCCCCTGATTTCCTGGGCAATATGGAGCCATCCGCGACAAAGGCCGCATAGTCATTTTCCTTCAGGTATTTTCTCAGATAGACCTGGTCATCGGAAAGAAGGAGCTGCGCCTTCATCCTTCTTTTGTCGTAATTTTCATGGAGGAGGGAATCATTTACTATTTCGGGAAGTATGTCAAAGAGCATCTTTATCAGCCTGTGGGATGTGATCCTCCTTCCGTTTGCGGGAAACCCCGCCTCGAAACGGACCGTTACATCCCCCGTGGGCAAGACCCTTACGGCGCTTCTTTCAAGAATCTGCTGTGAGGGCCTTGAGACAAACATCATCCCGCTCTTCCCGGAGCCTCCCTCGGTGCGCCCTTCCTTTGAGAGCCTTGCCGAAAAATACCTTAACAGCATGTCCTCAAGCGCTATCCTCCTGTGCGCCTGGTAGTATTCCTTAGGGATCCCCGCTACCTTGGAAGGCACCCTCACGGAAAGTTTTGACGGAGACGCGAAAGGATCGCCCTGCACATGGTCTATCCCCAGCACATAGTCACCAAAATCCCACAGCCCCCTTGCATCCTTGTATGCGGGATAGCTCTTTCCATCGATACTTAAAAGCAGTTTTTTTAAATCTTCTTTTGGTTTTTGCATCGTTTGTATCAGCCTTTCTATGTTATGTTAAGTCTTCCTATCTCGTATTCACTCATTGCACCCTTGTTGGAAAATCTTACCGGCTTCCCATCCCACCTTCTTTTCATGCTTCCCATGATGTGGTAATTTCCCTTGGGAAGATCCGATACATCAAGGTCGTAGACCTTCTCCTTTCCGGGCAGTATCTCACGTGGGGATATGATGTAATCTTCCTTCGTGCCTGCCCCCTCCTTACCCTTTGCCACTATGGAAAGCTCTATCCCCCTGGAAGCAGTCCCGAATCCGGCGTTCCTTATCTGGATCTTTACGTGCTTTGTTTTTTTGTCAAAAAAAACCTGGCGCACCATGAGGGCATATCCCAGCACCATGGTCAGCTCATCGTAGAGTGAATCTCCTTCCCCTTCCGCCAGCTTCATGTTTGGAGGCATCATCTTCCATTCATTTAATACCTTTTCGTCATAGGTGGAATTAAGGTACGAAACGTGCATGCTTTTCATGTCCTCTATGACGGCCTTTGGGCTAATGCCTTCCGTCCCAAAGAGGGCCTCCCCGCCATTGAAGGTATCTATGACGGCCCAGGACTGATACTCCATCTCTACCTTCCTGTGTCCTTCCTCATAGGTCCCAAGGTCAGTCTTTGAGCCAAACATCGCGTCATTAAAAAGGGGGATTTTTTCATCCTCCGGGAAAAGCCTCTTGAAAGACGGCCTGCGCAGGGCTATGGGGATGTCTTTGGCCAAAATCTCCCTTAGGTAATAATAGAGCTTTTCGATGTAGAGCTCCCCCGAATACCTGGAACCATGCATCTCTCCCCAGTTTCCGGTAAATATCCCCTGAAATACGAGGATCCGGTCCGAGAATTCATTTATCACCGGAGCGCAGTAATCCATATGAAAATAAATCTTTTCTATGGTGGGGGGCTCTTTCAAAGGCGCCTTTCCTTCCAGGTCGTAACATACCCTTAAGATGAGGTCCTTTTCATTGTCCGCAAAATACCTAAGGATGGTCCTTATTTCATCCCTTCCCCCCTCGGGCAGATCATGCCTCGCATAGTTTTCGAGGGAGATCTCCACAAGACACAAAGACTCTTCCTTCGGCATCTGTATGCAATAGCCTTCCTGGTCCTCATTGCCCAGGATGAACCGGTATACCCTGTACCATCCCCGACCGGGATTACCGGTCTTTTGGAGCCTCTCCGAAATCCTTCCGGGCTTAAATTCGTATTTGTTTCTGTTTCTTGAAAAAAACATATTATTTAAGTTGATCCCTTAACGTTTTTTTAGAATTTTGTAATAAAACACCACCGCACAAAGGTCGTATATCAGGTATATCATATACCATACGGGCTTTAGACCGGAATGCATACTCTTTCCCGTCTCCCTTTGGTACATCACGGCGGGTATTTCCACCACCTTGTATCCCAAAAGCAGCATCTGGAGTATCATGTTCGCGTCCGGATAGGTCTCGTCAAAGTGGTTGAACTGCGAATAGTAATAAAAAGCATCCCCGGAGAGCCCCTGAAGACCCGTGGTGGGATCATGGAGCTTTTTTCCCGTAAGGAGCCTTATTATGCCCCTGAAGAGCTTTACCGCAAACATCTTTACCCCAGATACCGGAAAAGGGGATGACCCCTCCATATACCTGGACCCTAAGACTATGTCGGGATATTTCCCGTCCGCATCTTTCTCCCTTAGCTTTTGGTAGATTTTTAACACATTTGACGCATCGTGCTGTCCATCCGCATCCATCTGGATTACATAGCTGTAGTTTTTCCGCACCGCGTATTTGTAGCCTATCTGGAGGGCGGAACCATACCCCATGTTGAAAATATGGTTCACCAGGCCTTTTGAGGATTCCCTCACGATATCCCCGGTCGAATCCCCTGATGCGTCATTTATGACCAAAACATCCGAAAATCCTGAAATATCAGGCTCTGAAAGCCTCTCCAATACCTGCCTTATCGATCCTTCTTCATTGTATGCGGGAAGTATGATCAGCACATCCTTGTCGCTCCTTATCATGCCATCAGTTCCCCAAGGTCATCTAACATTTCATCATCGTCATATACTATTTTTCCGGCATTTTCCGAAAGAAGGCTCCTTAATACCTCATCCTTTAGGAGCATCGCCACCTTATCAGCTATGTCCTTTGAATTTACCTTTGCGTAAAGGCCGCTCTTACCATCCTGAAGCTGCTCTTTGTTGCCGGGCGCAAGCGTAAGCACGATGGGAAGAGCAAGGGTTGCCGCTTCCTGGATGGCTATGCTCTTTCCCTCATAGCGCGAGGGCTGGACGTAGATATCTGCCTCCTTCATGTAAGGGTAGGGATTGTCCTTTCGTCCCATCAGGATGAAATCATCCTCCAGATTTCTTTCGGATATGAGGCGCTTTGTCCTTTCTTTCTCTTCACCGTCTCCTATCAGGTACCACCTTACGTTTGTGATGCCTGACTTCTTTAGGTTCCACATGGCGTCCACGGCAAGGTCTGCCCCTTTTTGGAAATGAAGCCTTGCCACGGTGACTATCCTCTTTCCCCCAAATCCGTCCCCAAACCCCGATCCCTCATCTGCCCTCTTCCTTATGAGATCTTGGTTTATGAGGTTTGGAAAAATAAAAGTCTTCCCCATGCAGGATGGGTAAAACATGCAAAATGACGCCCTTACCTCATCGGATACGCAGTATATCCTGTCAAAGGCATCATAACACTCCCCGTCCATATCCTTCGTATATCCCGACCGGGCGTAATCTATGTGGACAAAGGCGGCCTTTTTTTCCGCATCCACATGATCTGCCACATAATAGCTCGACGCGCCTTCCACAAAGGCAATGGCCAGATCGTAATGTTTTTTCGGTCTCGGAAGCGAATCAGATATCGCCCTCCACAAAAGCTTGTCGGGCATGATATTTTTTTCACGAAGCATCTTTGAGCCGATCTTTGCCAGGTATAGACCATCCTTAAATATGGTCCCGTTCCTAAAGAGCAGGTGGGATACATGCCGGGAAAGCTCTCTTCTCCCCCCTTCTTCAAGGACGGATTCGCTGCTGTAAAAAGGGGAAGGACCCATCTTGTTAAGAAGCCTTACCCCTTTTGGAACTTCACCTAACATTTCACCCATGCCGGTCATAATGAGAAGGTCTATATCGTACCTTCGGATGAGCCTTTTTGTCAGCTCCAATGCGGCCATCTCCGCCCCCGCCTTTGAGAGCGTGTTCACCGCAAAAAAAATCTTCTTCCTGGTCATGTCTTCATCCCCTTTCATGACCTTTCTACGTCGAGGACTATTCTTAGTTTAGCTTCCTCTTCTCCCACAAGGTATTCCAATATCTCTTCGTTTTCCTGATTGAGCAACGCTATGTGCATGGCCATCTCCCGGGTCTGGATGATGTTCCGGGAAATCCTGGAACTAAGGTAAAAAAGTCCCAGTATCATCAGGTACCCTATAAAGACAAACACGGCATAGCTGGATAATGGTATGGCGCTCATCCAGTCCTTCCAGATGGGAAGAAGACCCAATACGATGAGCACCACCCCGAACAGGTTCCAGTACATGGCAATCTTTAGGATCAGCCTGTGCAGGGTATAGATCAAAAAAGCCGACACAATAATGAAAAGCCCCGTTAATACAAATACCGTCCTTATGCCTATGGCCAATGTAAACATATCTGTCCACCCCTAAACGGCTGCCCCACTTTCTTTTATCCGTAGGCTGCCTCTCCTTCCACGTCATCTTTTTCTTCTTTTTTCTTTTTGTCCCTGTTGTATACCTCATCGGGAGGCCTTTGCCCCTTTCCTTTATGGAGCAAAAGCCCCCTGCAGAAGATATGTGTCTCCATGTGTCTCTCGGCCCACCTCAGCCTGAAGTAGGCGATAAACCATCCCGCCAAAGACCCTGCGAAGACCCCCGCGCCATACCAGATATAGTCATACCGTATGGCCACCAGCGTGCCTATGATGGTAATACCCATGAACGTGCCCGATGTCAGTATCGCCCCAAACGTATCGTTGAAATAATACAGGAATATTATTGCGGAATACATGATGAACAATATGAAATACGCGGACGCAAGAAGCGGGTATATCTGCATCACCAGACCCGATATCCCCAACAGCGGCAAGGTCACCATGAAGATAAGGAAGGATACGACGGACACTATGAACTGTATCCTGGCCAAAGACAAAAGCTCCGACGCCAAAGACAAAAACATATGGTCCTGCGCGGTCTTTACATCCAGATACCTTCCCCCTATAACGGCCTCGGAATATCCCTTGTAGCGGGAATGAAAATTCATCTCCACCCTGGAGATAAAGATCACGGTGGCCGAGATGTTGGTGATAAGCGCTATAAATGAAGCCATGTCATATGGTTCGGCCGATACGAACACACCTGCCGTCACCACCCTGAGGTCCGTGGTCCATACGATCATGTTGTGTATGTAAAGTCCCACGATATAGCATGTGTTTGACACTATGAGTCCCGCATAGGACTTGAAATAAGGAAGCACCCGGCGGTAATTGTGGCTGCTTTCCGTGAAATACTTCGTAAGCTGGGCATACATCAGCGACCCTATGAACAAAAGACCTATGTCCAGCCCCATGAGCATGCCATATGTGATCTCCATGTCGAAGATCTTTACAAACAGCCAGGCCGCACCAAAGGCAAGACCCATTCCCAAGAGGTAGAACAAAGCCACCTTCCCGTAATCCTTTACGATGGAAAGGTATATCATGGTATAAAGCATCCATACGAGCGCGAAATATCCGACATATCCCATCAGCGAAAAGAAAGGATCCACCCCTCCCTTTACCACCTCCATAATACAGAAAGGTATGGCGGGGATGGCGCTTACTATGACATTTATGGATAAACCCGTATAATAAGCAGGCATGACATCCTGGTAGAGCTCATCATAGAGGAGGTCTGACATGTATCTGGAAAGTACCGCATTTAAGGGAGACGTGGTACAAAGCGCAAAAATAAACATGTACAGCACCGTCCCCGAAAACAGTTCCCTGACACTGTATGAGACGGTATCAAATCCCAAAAAATATTCCATGAGCACTATGTCCAGCATGATGATCACCATGGGTGCTATGGAAACCACCGAAGAGTATGCCACTCCCCCTACGTGGAAAAGAAGTGAGCGCTTTTCGTATATCCGGTTTAACCGTACTCCTATACCTGCCATAACCTATCCTACCTAAACCCCTCGTAAATATTCCTGTAAGTATCTATCATATGCTCTATGGTATACTTTGACATGACCCGGCTGTATCCGGCTTCGCCCATCCTCTCCCTGGCCACCTCGTTCTGGGCAAAGAGGATCATCGCCTCGGATATCTCCTCGATGTTCATGATGTGGCAAAGAACCCCGGCGTCCCCGTATTCATCACCCTCCTCGCCATAGATAAGGCCCTTGCAGTTGCCCACATCCGTGGCTATGCAGGGCTTGTGGGCGGCGTACCCCTCCAGGATGGTAAGGGGCTGTCCCTCCGAGATGGATGTAAGTATCGTGCAGTCCATCCGGCCTAGGTACTCCTTTACGTCAATCCTTCCGGTAAACACCACATCCTCTACCTCAAGGGCATCGACCATGTCAAAGCATTCCTTTGCGTATTCCTCGTCCTCATCATACGATCCCATGATCCAAAGCTTCAGGGAGGGCTCCCTTTTTTTCGCGTAGTAAAAGGCCCTTATCATGGTCTTTACGTCCTTGATGGGAGCTACCCTTAGGACCGCCCCTATATTGCAAAATCCCTCATCCTCGGGAAGCTTTCCCGGTATGTTTGAAAAATTCCGGGTGCGGATCCCGTTGGGCGTAACCTGTATCTTTGATACGGGAGCCCCCAGCTCTATCTGAAGCTCCTTTGCGTAGCCATACAGGCAGGTGATAAGGTCTGCCCGTTCATAGGCAAGGACCGACATTTTCTTGAACTGCTCTATCCATATGCTCTTGTAGATGCCCTGCACCCATTTGGCGGAGACCAGCTCTTCCTCCCTCTCCCTGGTGTAGATTCCGTGTTCCGACACCAAAAGCCCCGCATTGTGGCGGTACTTTCCCATGGCACCTATGACCCCGGCGTATCCCGTGGCCACGCAGTGGTAGATGTCAGCCTTTGGCACATCAAACTTCATGATCAAAAAGAGCGGCAGGTAGATGGATCTCATGGTCCACAGGTAATCGGAAAAAACCGCCTCCGAATGAAACCTCCTGTAGCTCTCCTTTACTGCATTCATAAAATCCACGCCCATGAGGAGGCCGTTCACCGAAACCCATGGCTTCTTGATGAAATCAAACAGTGTATCCCAGTCAGGGTTCTCATTTACTATGAGGGATACCAGGGCCTTATATTCGTCTTTCTTCATGCGCTTTTTGTGCCAGGAATTGGAACGTTTTATTCCCCACTTGGAGTCTTCCTGTGACCAGTCAAAGTCGGAAAGGTACAGCTCGTATACCGAACTTACGTTTTCAGGCAGTTCGTAGACAAACTTCCCCCGCATCTTCCTGTCTGCCGCTATGGCGCAGATGATGAACTCATGCTCCGGGAAGGAATTTATCATATTGTGAATCCAGCTGGAGACGCCGCCTACCACATACGGATAGCACCCCTCCGCAATCATGCAGATCTTCATATCATTTAAAGAGGAACGTATTTTCCTCACCCTTCATGGAAATCGTAAGTTTACTGCCATCTGTTTTTATCAGGTACGCCCCTTCGTCTATCTTGCGGAAGGTCGCGCCCTTTACTTTTTCTATCTCTCCTTCATGGGTTCTGAAGATGAAATAATTGTGGTCGGCAACGGTATCAAGCTTTACGACTATCGTGCCATCATCCTTGACCTTTTCGGTATAGGACATCGTGAGGAAGGCCCTTGCCCTGTATCCCAGCTCGGAAAGGGACACTTCCGTAAAGCATTCATAGGGTTTCCAGTAATCCACCGTGTAACCGGAAAATTTCTTGAAATAATTCTGCCACTCATCCTCATCGGAATTGGGGTCGGGATAGATTATCGAAGAAAGATCACCCTCTATGCACGAATACCCCAAGGCGCTCTCCAATGACCTTTCCAGAAGGTCATCTTTGTATGTGTGTCTTCTCGCGTCAGCCGTGGCCGAAATATCTATCACATCGTCATCGGCATAGAAGAGATATCCGTTTTCCTCATCATATTCGGAAAGAAGGGTGCAAACATCCTTGAAACCTGCCTCCTTAAGGAGCTCTATAGCCTCCTCCTTGTCCTTCTTTCCCACGTAGGCGGTATTTATCACATAGTCGGGAAAATACTCATTGAAAAAATCGCAATCTTCCTCAAGGGCAGATCCTATGTCAGATACATCATCCCTTTCAAGGCATACGCCGGCCTCCCCGTCAACCTCCCTTATCAGCCTTAAAAAATAGTCCAGGTATTCTTCGTTTAAGGGATTGTTTGACGATGACCTTATCCTCCCCGAAAACATGCACGCCACCCTGGCGTCCGTGGTGGTGGCAACAGACGCTATCCCCGGCCACACGAGGTCTCTTTGTACCACGTGGGAATTCCTGGAGTATATGCCCTTTAGCACATCGTCATTTTCCAGGGAAAGGGTGGGATAGTTCGTCATGACCAGTCCCTGGGCGTTTACTATGGGGTAGATCACATAGTCATCGCTTTCGTATTCAAATCCATAAAGCAGGCCCAATCCTATCCTGCTCTCCAGAAAATCTGCGTAAACCACATAGACAAAGGCGTCATTGTAGGTATTTCTCCATATCATGGGAGGAGGGACCTCACCGTCATCCACCTTGTAGGAGGATTCATCCACATGGGCGCACATGAACGTCTTAGTACCTGATGTCAAGGTGTACCAGTTCATGTAACTAAGGTCAAGGTCATCCCTTTTCTCCTCCTCCTCATTATAAGGATCGTAGATGACCCCTCCTCCCAGAAGCAGTCCCTCGTAGACTTCGGCTCCTTTCATCTTGATGCTTGCGGACCTTTTGGCATATATACCCAGTATCTCCGTCAGGTCTTTTGAAGAATCCAGTATGGATTCATCGGGCAGCCCCGAAAAAATAAGATTCACCTTCCTCTTGGTTATGTGCTTCAGCGAAGCTATGTCGGAATCGGATGTAACTGTCGATGAATCCACCAGACAAAATTCCGGGATATTTTTCTTTCCTATGCCCTTGATGTAGGAGTCGGCAGCAGACAGCGACGTGAACGAACGTATGTTCTTTCTTTGGTACCTGCACCATTCATTAAGCAGGGAAGCCGTGTCAGTATTTTTTCCCACGTAGATGCAGTACTCTGTACCGCCTGCCGCATCCCCCGATTCGGAAAGGTCTGTCACCTCAAACACCCTGTCTTTGGTCATCCCCACTCCCGCGCCGTCGTACCCATCGAACTCATTTTCGTAGTAATCCGAAAGCACGGCCTTTGCGGTGGATGAAAACATCATCAGGAAAAAGACCACCATCATGACTATGGTAATAGTAAAAAAATTCCTTCTGGATATCTGCATATCTTAAACCCTTTTTTAGGCAAACGCCCTTATTATCTCCAAGGTAGCCTTGTCTATGACGATGTTCGTCTGCCTTAGATCGCTCATGACTTCCATGAACCTTTCCTTGTCGCTCTTTTTGAAGTAAAATTTCAGCCTGCAGGTGTAAGAGATAAGGTCATCAGGATGCGTAACGGCGCATCTCATGCACCACTTTTCGCAAAGATCCATTTCCCCGCAGTTCATAAGGTGGTTCGTGATCCACTCATAATGCCTTGCAAAAAGGATCTCGGGGGAGACGTTAAACAAAAGCTCCGCTACCTCCGAGAGCATGACGGAATAAGAAGCCTGCTCCATCGGGGTGAAAACCCCCTGTCGGAGAAACGCGTCCATGTACTTGATAAGGGCCGAGCCATACTGCATCCAGTCCTCCCTGGGTCTTTCCTCATCCGCTATCGCCTCTCCGTTCACCTCCTTCTCCGCGACTATCTCCATGAGTGCCCTTTGCTCCTTAAGGAAGCTGTATACCTCTTCCACATTGGCCCTAAAGACATTCAGCTCTGCTGAAAGCACGGAGGCAGCGTAGTGGGCGGTCTCGGTGTCCTTGGAATTAAGGGCTTCCATGATGACCCTTAGGGACTTGTCCACATCGTCCCCCCTCAGGATGTTTAGCATCAGGGCACGCAGGTTACTCGAGTCAGTGACAGCCAGAGCCTCCTCCAGAGGTACCAGGTTTCTCTCCCTCTCATCATCTCCACGCTGCTTTACCGTCTCTTTCTCCTTTTCGAACAGCACATCGTAAAGGTCTACCTCTTTCCTGAAGAATATCTTTCTCAGGATGGTGCCAAAACCCACGACCACCACGACCACCACGGGAACGACCAGCATCATCACACAGGTCATAATGCAGCGTTTCCTGTCGAATACTTTATCTATCCTTTCTTCCTTGATATCGGAAGGGAGCATGAGGTCGGGAATCTCGTCCCTTTCATCCGGCATCCTAAAGTCAATCTTTTCTTCATTGGATCCTGCAACGGTGGCTTTTTCGGCCTCCTTTGCCCTTACCTTGAACCTGGGGCGGATAGCCACACCGTAGATGAGATATGCCAGGGCACAAAGATCATTTACGACTAAAACAATGATGCAGATAACGGTCCCGCTCATGCCGATACCCCCCGGTTCATGGAGATGATCGCTATCTCCGAAACCTTGTCATCACGGACGGACCTTATGGCATACCGACCCCGGGTCCTGCCCTTTTTCCTGGCGTCCGAATCCGTCCATTTGTTGACGCCTGCCGGAAGCTCCGCGGTCCTTTTCCACTTGCCGGAGTGTGGATTGTACCTGAATATCTGATAGCCATCGCATCCCGGTGTCTCCTCCCAGGCTATCGTGGGTGCGCCTAATGACCTGCTGATCACGGCCTTTGGCGGAAGCAGGCCTATCTTGAATGGCAGGGATTTTTTACCGGTATATTTTCCCTGACCATGGATGACGACTATCCCGGTACCTATCGAACGATTGTTCTCGTATGAAAGGACATAATCCTCCCCATGCTCCAAAATCCGAAGTCCGTAGCGGACCGTGATCTTCGGAGCCACGGGATCTCCCGTGAAAGGATAGATATCGTCCAAGTCAAATACCACAACATCCTCCACCGAATAGCAGATCTTAAAGTCTTTTTTGATCTCCCCGACAAACCTCCCCATACCTTCTATGGTGAGTGTACCGGTGCCCGGCCTGGTATTGTTTACGTAGGCGATCTCGTAATCATGCCCCCTGCGGAGCAGGTAATCGCCTATAGCCATGGTAGGCTTGGGCTGTATGGGACGCCCCGTAAATCCATAAACATCCTGAAAATCCAGCACCCTGACCATGGAGAGGTCTATGGGATCATCCCCCTCGGGGATATCCCCACCGTGAAGGGCCGCAAGGGACATCTTTGACAGATCTCCCGCCAAAGCCTGCGCAATGTTGCTCTCCTCCACTATCTCATCCACGGAAGCCTCCCCCCTCATGCCAAGGATCTTGGTCCTGTCTTCCTTGGGGATTTCCATGGCACCCCATGTACCCGCTTCCTGAGAGGAATCTGCCTCCCCGCCATCCGGGACGATCTGCGGCTCTATCTGTTCTATCTCCTGCTCCAGGAGATAGAACACATCCTGTGTCTCCATGACCGTCGTGCCTATTCCCTTTTTGTCAAACCTGTCTATTACGAACTTGGCGGCCTCCCTGTCGGTATTCGAAAGGAGAAGGTAATAATTTTTGTCTGACAAAGATCCCATGTAATCGGATGACCTTATCATATGGGATGCCGTCTCCAGCTCCCGTGTGTCCCCGACATTTTTGAAATTCAAACGCAGTACAGTGGCTATGGTCAGCTCCCTTCGCTGGGCATTCAAAAACGCCCGCACCAGGGAGGTGAAAGCCCCGGTCTCCAGGATCCTTGTTCCCTCCAGATACCTTTGCTGCTCCAATGCGTCCATGAAATTGTTCGCGCGAACCACCGCGTTTTGGATCAAAAGACCTATGACCTTCAGCATGTTCGCCTGCCCCAGGTTCATATGATCCCAAGGAATCCCCCAGACCATGACTATCATACGCATCTTTTCCTCGGAGAAAATGGCATTTGCCATGAGGGGATAACGCTCGTCCATGGTCTTGTTCACATAGACCCTGTCATTGATAAAGTCCTCATAAAGATCTGTGTATTCAGGATATTTTATTGAATTTCCCAAAGACCTTGCTATGGGACTGGTCGCGGCAAAGAGCCTTGCGTAATCCGAATTTTCCACGGTATATATGGCAACGTCCTGGGTTCCCACCAGCATCTCCACTATCTCGGCCGCAAAAAACAAAACGTCCTCAGGCTCGTAATGATCCAGTGAAGATGTGATCGAATATACCTTTCCGAAAGAATCTTCCTGATTTACTATCTGATTCTCCAAGACATTCTTTATCTGGACATTGGTCGTATTTATCTCCGATATATCCTCCCTCTGCCTGGTCAGGTAGTCTATCTCCACCTCGTCCTCATCACGGATGACCTTCAGGCGGTCTTTGATATATCCCACTACCAGTCCCACTATGAACAGCTGCGCTATCCACACGTAGGTATTGTAATCCAGGACCACATCGAACTGTGACCTGTCATACTGCTGCCTGTACAGGTAGCCCGCGGTAGCCAAAACGCCCGAAAACGCTGCCTGCTGCTGCCCGAATACCACGGCGAACAAAAGCACATACAAAAGCAAAAAGTCCAGATTAGCGAAATACTGCGAATCCGTCGCCCTGTTATTGAGCATGAAAAACGGGATGAACATGACCGCGTTTTCTATGAACGGGATGAGCTTGAAGATGATGTCTGCCACCTGGGCCTTTATCCCCTGCGCCCTGTCTTCTTTATTTTTCTTTTTTGTACCGAAATATTTCGTGTAATGGTGCTTCACGGCAGACGCTAACTGCGGCAGAGTCTTTTGGGGATCGTCGAACACCCTGGTACCAAACTCCGTATGGAAACAACTCCCATCCAAAACCAGGCGGAAGGGTGCGCCGACATTGCGCTCTTCCACCTTTACCTCCCTGCCAAGGCCTTCCGCCAGAAGGTTTGCCACGGCCGTCTCGTTTACCACCTTCCCTGAGGAAAGGTGGTAGAGATCCTTTTCGAAGCTCTCGGCCGTCATCACCCTGTATATGTAATCCACCGCATCAGATGAGTGAAGCATGGAAAATTCGTGCCGGGAATTCGAATGGATCATCCCGTCGTCCAAGGCCTCCTTTAACATCTCCCTGAACATGGGGGGCATGTCGTAGGATGATGCGGGGGTGCCGTAAAGGTGGTCAAGGCGGAGCGATATGGTCTCCATATTCCCGAAGGACCCAAAGTTCTTTACGGTCATCTCCCCCTGGCGGATCAGGTTGTTCTTGGGGTTGGAGATGGTGGGTACCTCCGATTCTTCGGTATAGTTCTCTGTTGAGGGATTTTCGAACACCTGTTCGGATGAGAGGTACAAGAACCTCACCTTTTTGTTCATGGAGCTTAACGAAGTCAGTATGTTTACGAGTCCCGTAGAGTACTCCAATATATGCCTTTGCTCTACCTGATCCGGGAAATTTGAATCATACGCGCCCATGAAAATGACGGCATCCGGACGGATGCTCTCAAATATCTGAGGTATCGATTCATTTACGTATGAGAAATTGTATTGCTCGAAAACCTTCGGTATACGCTTTTTTACATGATCCGTACCCGTAAGGACATAGATTCTGTCGCCTTCCTTGGAAAGCTTGTCTATCAGGGCATCACTCAGATAGCTCCTTGCTCCTACTAAAGCTACATCCATAGTATTTTACCTGCTATATTACTTTTAAAAGATTCTCCCACTCGGAGACGATCTTTTCAATGCCAAAATCTTCGACCCTTACCAGCGCATTCCCGGCGAGATGATCCCTCACATCAGCATGATCCATAAGATATCTCATCTTCTCAGGAAACTCCTCATCACCACGCACGAGGTATCCGTTTTTCGCATCATCTACTATCTCACGCGGACCCGTACGCACATCCCTTGCTATCACGGGCACCCCGTGGGAAAAAGCTTCCAAAATCACCATTGGAAAACCCTCTGTCCTGGAAGGAAGGACAAAGCAGTAAGCATCCCGGTAGAGCCTGTCCATGTCAGCTACACGTCCAATGAGAAATGCGTTCTTTAGGCCATTGTTCTTTATGTATTTGGACAACCTCCCGTATTCAGGACCATCGCCCGCGATAATGAGCCTAAAGCCCCTGCTTTTTGCCTCATCCTGAATCCGATCCCAGGCCCAAAGCAATGCGTCAAAGCCCTTTCTCTTTATGAGGTGACCTGCCGAGAGGAAATAGGGATGAGGGTTTTGGGAAAAGGAGGCTTTGGAGACGCCCTTACCCTCTTTGGAAGGAGGAAGGGATGGATTATATATCTGAGCCAGCCTTCCATCCTTAAATCCCATCCTGCTGATATGAGCCCTTCTGTCTTCCTCCGTGAGGACTATAGTCCTTACCGCATGCTTTTTTGCAAAAGCCTTCGCCAGAATCCTGTGCGGATAGTCCCTGAGGAAGTAATAATTAAAATGCTCCCATGAGAGTATCTTCACGGGGAGGTCTCCCGCCGCTAGGGAGCTGTATATCGTAAGCACGCTGTCAATATCCACTATCACGTCCACACAGCTGCCTTTAAGGTATTTGCGAAGGCGGGCTACGACCACAGGTCCGTCCATGACGAAAGAACCCCTGCCCCTCCGGATAACGTGGGATAATGTTATATTTTTATTTAACACAAAGCGGGGACGGGCTTTGTAGACGCTCAATGCACATACCTCATACCCCTTTTCCGACAGGGCGTTGGCTATAAGCGTCCCTACCCTCTCCGTACCTCCGCCATTTCCAATGTTCCCGAAAAAAAAGCATATTTTCATAGCTATATTTTATACCATACATGAAAATAAGTCAACAATAAAAATGGGACAGACCCTTGTAACGGTGTCTGACCCCAATGAAATTTATCACGAACGGAGATAGACATACCATGTCCCTCCGGACATGTCCCCGTAACTTCTGATGATATTCTTTCTCAAATACACCACTGTACTTTATGTTTATTATGTGTTATCATTATATAGGTTAGGGGTTTCTAATCCCGGAATTGTGGCTTTTATTTGAATATGTGTTCATGTGATAATATATAGGATTGGATGGAAAGTATAGGATCGAGGTGCTTATGTTTTTAGAATTATCCGGTATCCGGAAGAGCTACGGCTCCGCGGACAATGTAGTAGAGGTATTGAAGGGAATAGACGCTACGGTGGAAAAGGGGGAGATCTGTGTGCTTTTGGGACCTTCAGGCTCAGGAAAATCCACCCTTTTGAACATCATAGGTGGGATAGATTCGGCGGATTCGGGATATGTCTCCATAAATGGAGAAAAGACCGGGGAAATGAACGAAAAGAGTCTGACCCGCTACAGGCGAAGCCATCTGGGGTACGTTTTCCAGATGTATAACCTGATCCCGAATCTTACCGTGAAAGAAAATGTGGAGGTGGGAGCCTACCTTTCGGATGATCCTTTGGACATAGATGACCTTATTTTGACACTGGGTCTAAAGGATCATATACACAAGCTCCCGAACCAGCTTTCGGGGGGGCAGCAGCAAAGAACATCCATAGGAAGAGCAATAGTCAAAAATCCCGACATACTTCTTTGTGATGAGCCCACGGGGGCGTTGGATTACAATACGTCAAAGGAGATATTAAAGCTCATAGAGGATGTTAACGGGAAATACAAAAACACCGTCATTATGGTCACCCACAACGAGGCCATAAAGGAGATGGCAGATCACGTGATCACCCTAAAGGACGGGATGATCAGGAAGGATTACAAAAACGAGAGCAAGATTCCGGCTATGGATCTGGATTGGTAACGGAGGCGTTTTATGAGAAGTCCACTTTGGAAAAGGATCCCCAGGGATCTTTTTCGTGAATTTATTAAATATCTGGCTATCTTTCTTTTCATGACCCTGACCATAGGATTTGTTTCAGGATTCCTTGTCGCGTCACGCGGAATGCAGATAGAGTATGATGCTTCTTTCGAAAAATACAACGTGGAAGACGGGCATTTTACCCTGGATGAGGAATGCACCGCGGAACTTAAAGAAAGAATAGAAGAGCACGGAGTAAGAATCTATGAAAATTTCTACTCGGATCTTTCCGTTGAAGGAAAAAACGAAACAGTTTTAAGGATTTTCAAACCAAGGCAGGAAGTAAATAATGTGGATATCCTGGATGGCAGGCTCCCCAAGAGCGATGATGAGATTTCGCTGGATCGCCTTTTCATGAGGAACAATGATTTCAAGATGGGAGATGATATCACTTTATCGGGAAAGACCTATCGCATCTGTGGGATGGTGGCCCTTTCTGACTACAGCACCCTTCATAAAAATTATAATGATTTCATGTTTGACTCAACGAATTTCGGGGTGGGAATAATCTCCAACGAGGCCTTCGGGCAGATAGATGAGGACTCCTATGTTTTTGAATATGCCTGGAAGTATGATGAGTTTCCGGAAAGCGAAACCAAAGAAAAAGAAGTATCTGATGATCTGATGATAGATGTGGCCAAGGATGTTCTGAAGGAGGGGAACCGGCTCAAAGCCTTTGCTCCCAGGTATGCAAACCAGGCTATAATGTTCTCGGGAGATGACCTGGGGAGCGACAGACCCATGACAGAGGCGCTTTTATATGTCCTTATATTCATTATGGCCTTTGTCTACAGGGTGACCATTTCTCACACCGTGATGAGAGAGTCCTTTGTAATAGGAACTTTAAGGTCCCTGGGCTATACGAAGGGGGAGATATTCCGTCACTACCTGTCGCTCCCTCTTTTGGTCACATTAATGGCCGCGATACTGGGAAATGTGGCGGGATATACGGTATTTGAAGACGTGGCGGCCTGGCTGTATATGAACAGCTACAGCCTGACGCATTATGTTTCGTATTTTTCACCGGAGGCCTTCATAAAAACCACCGTCATACCGATGGCGATAATGACCTTTGTCCTGAGCATTTCGCTTTGGAAAAAGCTTTCTGTTTCACCGCTTGATTTTATCCGCGGAGATATAACGAAGTATAAAGGGCAGCGGGCCGTTTCTCTGCCTCCCTTTAAGTTTTTTATGAGATTCAGGATACGCGTGCTTTTGCAGAACATGGGCAGCTATACGACGCTCTTTTTCGGTATAATTTTCTCGGGGCTTTTATTGATGTTCTGCATGGTGATGACTCCTTTGCTTCATGGGTATTCGGAAAATGCCTTAAAATACAAGCCTGCCGATTACCAGTATATCTTGAAGGAGCAGCAAGACCTTGATTCTTCCATAGCCGAAAAATATTGTGTGACCTCCCTGAAAATGATAGATGATTTTTATGACCCTGAGGAGATCTCCGTGTACGGGATAGTGGAGGATACCAAGTATTTTAAGGATTGGGATTTTCCGACGGACGGTGTTATCATTTCGTTTGATATAGCGGAAAAATACCGGCTGAAGGAAGGAGATGTTTTTGTGCTGAAGGAGGAATTTGGAACGGACCTTTACGCATTCAGGGTGGCACAGGTAGCCGATATAAAATCCTCCATGAATATCTATATGAGCCAGGAAAAATGGTGTGAGACATTTGAGGACGTGATCAGGGAATCTTCTGATATGGAAGGGCAGCTGGGGCTTATCATAGGGGATATCACGGGCAACAATGACACATCTTTCTACAACGGATATTTTTCCGATGTGGAACTGGACGGAACATATCTTCGTGATGATGTGGTGGCAACCAAGATTACGGATGCGGATCTTACCGCACTCTCGAGGCAGATGGACATATCCATGGGAGAGATGTTTCAGATGGTCTCGGTGTTTGCGCTGGTACTTTTTGCGCTCCTTATATTCCTTCTTACGAAGCTGGTATTGGAAAAAAACGCCTCCTCCATTTCCATGACAAAGATATTAGGGTATTCGGATGTGGAGATAGCCAGGCTCTATCTGATGCCCTCCGTATGGGTGGTGATCTTTTCGTCGATAATGGCCCTTGTCTTAAACACCTTGTTCTTTAAGGTGATCCTAAGGATTTTTCTGAAAGGGTATGGCGGATGGTTCGACCTTGTCATTTCACCGGGGCTTTATTTGGAAATGTTTTTGATGATGTTTTTAACATATTTGGTAGTGGCAGTATTCCAGTTTTTTAAGATCAAAAAAATACCGCTGGATGAAGCCTTGAAGAATGCGGAATAGGCTGGTGATCTCACACCAGCATCCGCTTTGCTTCCTCTATGACTTCATCATACTCCCTCATTACCGCATCATGCCCATGACGTATGTCATCTATCCTCTCCTCTTTCCCGGCCTTTTCGAGCTCATAGGCATGGTCGGCAAACTCCATGGCCCCTATGGTCTTTGAAGTGCTCTTTACGGCATGTATCTGCACGGTATAATTCCGTATGTCTCCCTCCTCCAGATATTTCTCAAGGGCTCTCATCTTCTCATCTTTTTCCTCCACATAGGTCTTTAGCATCTCCTTGTAAAAATCCGGATCTTCCATGCAATACCCAAGCCCTACTTCCATGTCAATATGCTTTTTCCCATCTTCTTTTTCTTCAGGCAGACCGTCTGAAATATCCTCCTTAGACTCAGAGGTCTTGGAAACATTTGCAGCCTCCGGGGTCTTGGGAACATCTACAGCCTCTTGGACCTCTCGGGTCTTCACATCCCCTAAAGTCTCTCGGGTCTTTGCCTCCCCTGAAGGCTCTTTAGTCTTTTCGCTTTTTGATGATTTCAAAGATACCTTTTCCACCGGCAGATATTCCTTCAGGATCTTTTCCATTGCCCTGACTTCTATGGGTTTTGAGATATAGTCGGTAAAACCCTCCTTCAGATACTCCTCCCTGGCACCCGATATTGCGTTGGCGGTCATCATGATGACAGGCATTGAGCCATCAAGAAGACCCTTATTTTGCATCTCATGCAGTGTCTCCACACCATCCATCTGCGGCATCATATGATCGATAAAGAGAATGTCGTATTCACCTGCCGCTGTCTTTTCTATTGCCTCCCGGCCCGAGATGGCCGTCTCTACCTGCATGGCAGAACGCTTCAAAAGACCCTTTGCCACCTTGAGGTTCATATTGTTATCATCAACGACAAGAACCTTCGCGTCGGGAGCGTAAACATATTCGACCTCAGATGTTTTCTCCCCGGATGCCGCCAGCGTCTTCTCATAATCCCCGATAGGCGTATCATCCACTATCTGCTGCCTTATGTCAAAATAAAAGTTAGAGCCTTCTCCGTAAACGCTGTCAAGCTGAAGGGAAGAGTCCATCATAAGAAGGAGCTTTTGCACGATGGAAATTCCAAGCCCCGTCCCTTCTATTGCCCTGTTTTTCTCCATATCCAGTCTGGCGAAGGACTCAAACAAGGTCTCCCTGTCCTCATCCCTGATACCCATGCCGGTATCTTCCACCTCCACATGGAGGATAATATATTCAGCCGTTCGTCCCGCGGAATTTATGCGCAAAGTCACGCTGCCTTCCTGCGTATATTTCACGGCATTTGTAAGTATATTCGTTATGACCTGCCGTATCCTCACATCATCCCCGTAGAGCGACTTGGGCAGATTGGAATCTATTTCCAGCTTAAGCAAAAGATCCTTCTTCTCCGCGCGCTCACGCACCATGTTTACGAGGTCATTTACCATGGACGCGGTATCATACTGTACCGGGACGATCTCCATTTTTCCGTCCTCTATCTTTGAAAAGTCCAGGATACTGTTGATCAGCGTAAGAAGTGTTCTTCCCGCATTTTGGATATTGTCGGAGTATTCCAGAACGTCCTCGTTGTCCGTCTCCCTAAGGATCATCTCGTTCATTCCAAGGATGGCATTTATGGGGGTTCGGATCTCATGTGACATCTGCGCAAGGAACTTTGATTTTGCCTCCCCCGCATATCTTGCGTCATCAGCGGACTTTTGAAGGACACTTACAGCCCTCTTCTGCCGTCTGTCGATCATGCGAAGCAGCATGACGGTAACCGTGATCCCCACGCCAAATATGATCAAAAAGACGATATCGTATCCGACGAGACTCCCATAGATCACTTTCCAGTTCTTTATACAGAAAATGGAAAATCCGGTTGTTTCATCCGTGACTGCATATACGGCCTTGTAATTTCCGTCATAATCCTTCAGCAAAACCGTCTCATCGGCATAAGCCGCATCAAGGTAGCCCGCCTCCTCCAAAGAAACAGCCCTTTCCTCGGTCATCTGATATTCGCCGTCGGGATGGTTTATGATATTTCCATCAGAATCCGCAATGAAGGCATACCCCTCGTCAGTGTAGCTTGACGCAAGGATCTCCGTTAGCTTGTCCAGGAAAAAGTCGATTCCGAAGATTCCAAGATAGTTGCCGTTCTTGTCATAAACCCTCTTTGATATCGTGACGCAGTACGCCCCCACCTGGGAATCAAAATATGGCGTGGTGATGTAGAAGCCATCCTCCTTTTCCGACTCCATGCTTCCTATATACCACTGCCTCTCCTCCATGTTCCATCCCTCTTCCGGCTCCCATCCGTTGTTCATGATAACGATATGCTCCGCCTTAGGGTTGGTCATGTATGACACGGAAATATCCTCATACTGTACGGTGATATCGTTAAGCCACTCCACGCAGGCCTCATAGTCATCAAGGATCGTGGGGTTCGTGGAAATGTAGCTTACGAACATATCAAGCACGCTCTTTTGCTCTACGACCCACGAATCGAGTTCTGAGACATATCCTTCCGCCTCCCTCTCCATCCGGGTATTTCCCCAGTTTTTCATGATAGTGGTAGATATGCTGATGCAAAGGATCATGGTGAAGGCAAGCAATGTAACGATTCCCGCCGCGGCTTTCATCTTGGATTTATCCGAAAGCTGTATATCCTCTGCTTTGGAAGAACCGTATCTTTTTTTTCGTGTGGTTTTTTTCCCTTTGTCTTTTTCGCTCTCTTTCAGAAAGGACAGTCTTCCAAATGAATCACGCAGGCTTACGGAAGACTTCTTTAGTTCTCCCATATATTCGTCGGGATCGTCGCTGGATAAAAACATCCGGTAATCACTCTTTTTTACCACCTCGTCCATCGGAGCCTTCATCTCATCTACGATATCCGAGATGGCCTGTTCCGTCCTAAACAGGCGCCTTTCGGCTCTTTTTCTGTATTTTTGCCCGATAATATACAAAAGGATGATCCCTGCCATAAGGCATATATCCAAAAAAGTGTATAATATGAGGCTTAAAAGATTGGTTCTGTAGAGTCTTGCGTCACTGACTACAGACAAAAGATACCACTCGTTCTGCGTACAGCTGTAAAATACGGTACTCTCGCTCCCTGATATCTGTGTTTTGAAAAACATGGAGTCCTGTCCGGACGAAAGTATCTTACGAAAGGCAGAAGTATATTGCGGAAGAGCCTGCGCAAGGGTCTGTCCAAGGAGCGACTCATCCGGGTACCCCACGATCTGCCCCGCGCTGTTTACAATCAGGGCGTCTCCGCCCTCAATGGTAATATCAGAAACATTTTCCTGAAGGGAGACCAAAGAAAAATCCAGTCCGACAACGGTATCTTCATCCTCAAGTAGCTCTGATACCGTAAAACACATATCTCCCGTCCTGGCATCCTGATAGGGAGCCGTGATATACACATTGCCCCGGCCCTTTTTCTTCGCGCCTTTATACCAGTCCCTTTCAGTTGCGACAAACCCCTCAGTCTCAGTAAAATCCGGTATTATATACCAGCCCTCACCCGCTGTGTATATATTCATGCAGTCTTCATTTCCATATTTTTCTTTCAGCCCGTTCAGGTATTTTTCAAGCTTTTCATTACCCGTGTTGTCTGAATTTTCTTCGATCAGGCTGCTTACGCCTTCAGCCACCTTGTGCGTCAGTATCTCCGATTCGTAAAGGGTACTTTCGAGTTTCCCTGAAACCTCAGTAAGCTGCTGCCTTCCGAGCGCCTGTGACTGATTTCCTATCATGTCATAAAACTGCTTTACATTTAGTCCCAGTATCAGCGCCATGGCTACGGCAAATACCGCAAGTATCACATAATTAAATCTGTTCTTTAAGAAATTGCCTTTTCCCTTTGTCTTAGGCTTTTTTTCTTTTGCAAAAAGCAGACCAAAGGTTCCCCTCCCGCAATTCGATGAAATGGCGGGGGAAGCCTCCACGCATCTTATGTCCTTAAAATCCGCATATCTTTTGGTCTCCTCCTTTATCTCATCAAGCTCCCGATCCGAAAGACCCGCATGTGAGATAAAAAGGATGGAGTTATCTATCCTTTCAAAATCCTTAAGCTCATGACGGATGTACGCCTTCTTTACCTGATCCCACTTTCCAAACCTGACTCCTCCCACAGAGATCTTACCACGTTTCATCATAAGAAGCGGATGAAGAAGCAGCTTCTCACAGATACGGAAAACCCCGTCAGAAAGTCGTCCGCTTCTGTTTAGAAATTCCAGATTCTTTACGATAAAGCCGGAGGATATCCCTTCAGCGTATTTTTTTACTTCTTCCCTCAGCTCATCGGCACTTTCAAAATCCTTTGCGATCCTTGCGGCATAAAGTACCACAAGTCCCAGACCGCTGGATATCTGGCCCGAATCAAGTACACTTACGCCTGATATTTTCCCTGTGGCTTCCACCGCGTTATCGTAACCCCGGGAGGAATTTCTTCCCATGGAAATATGCAGGATCTCCCTGCAGTTTTTTTTCTGCCGCACAAAAAAATTCCGGTAGTCTTCAGGCGAAGGTGCCTCTGACTGCGCAAATTTTTCCGGATCTTCCATGTACTCCAAGACCTCATCAGCCGATATTTCAAGGTCATCCAGAAACTTTCCGCCGGAGGTCTTTACATAGTATGGACATATCGCGATTGGAAGAGACAAAATCATTTTGTCAGGCAGATCGCATACACTGTCTGTGGTTATTAAAATACCGCCACTGTCACTCATAAGATCCTCCCGTTAGTTTTTTTATGCACCTTGCCATTTCCTTTATACCGACAGGCTTAGGCAAAAATTCATCAAACCCCTCAGCCAGAAATCCCTCTCTCGCGCCGCTTACGGCGTTAGCTGTAAGTACCACGATCGGACGTTTGCTGTAAAATCCGTTTCTGATCCGCCTTATTTCCTTCATGGCATCCGTCCCGTTTTGGAGCGGCATCATGTGATCCATAAATATTATATCAAAATCATTGACGGCGCAGAGGTCTTTGGCTTCCCGGCCGCTATTTGCTTCCGAAACCATAACCCCCATTTTTCCCAGTATGCCCCTTGCTACCATGATATTCATTTTCTCATCATCCACCACAAGGGCATGTACTTTCCCACTTACGGTAAATTCCTGATCATCGGAAGTTTCGGAAAGCGACATCGTTTTGCTCCCGGGCGATGTTTTTTTAAGGAAATCAACGACCGAAAGCAAAAAAACGGGCTTGGGAATGACAGTGATGTGACTTCCTTCTTTCAGGGAAAAATCAGGTCCCGCAAAGATACATACCCATATCTGTTTTGCTTTTTTTTCAAAGAAATCAGGATCTGTTTCATATTCCCTCTGCGCGATAAAGATATGGGTGATTTTTCCATGGGATACAAGTTCTTTTAGATTGTCAATAGACGAAGCGATCTCAACGTTTACGCCGATATCCTTTACCACATGATCTACGACCCGGTAGTAGTATTCACCGACCTCATACCTTACATATTTCTTCCTGTCAAACCAGCACAGCGCACGATATCCGCCCACGTTTTCAATGGCTATGGAAGGAGTCTTGTCTATTACTTTCTGCGGCAGCGTTAAATGAACATTGGTACCTTCCTCGCTGCTTTTCATGGACATAAAGCCCTGCATGGAGGTCACTATCCCATGCGCGATATATAGTCCCAGGCCAAGTCCTCCCTTTTTTCTGTCCGTGTTGGTATCTCCGGCATAGACCCCTTCCCTGTATTTTGACAGCTCTTTAGGATTCATGCCCTTACCGGTATCACGGATATCGATATTCAGGTTTATCCCATAGTCAGTATCCCGTTTGCTCACATAAATATAACCGCCGCCTACTTCCGTGAATTTCACGGCATTGTCAAGCAAAATGACGATGAGCTTTCTGATGCGTTTCGCATCACCCAAAAGGACTCTTGGAATATCAGGGTCAATATCTATGGCAAAGTCAAGATCCATCTGTTTGCTCCCGAACACCATTCCCACGGAATCATTGACCACTGACAAGATTTCGTACTCTTCTTCGGAAAGCTTAAAATACCCTGACTGAAGCTCAGAGTAGTTTAAGATATCGCTTACCTCCCTGCGCATACGCCTGCCGGCGCGGAATATCGCATTCAGGTTTTTCCTGTCTTCATCGCTTCGTTTTTCGGAAAGCATCAGCTCGGAAATCCCGCTCACCACATTTATCGGTGTGCGAAGCTCATGGGACATATTGGAAAGAAAACGCTTTGTTTCTTCATGCGCTTCATCTACCTCCTTGCGGAGGGCTTCCTTTTCCCCGGAATCCTTCTGGTAAATACTCATAAAATAAAGGGATATGACGGTCGCGAAAAACAAACAGAATATTCCCAGCGCTATCCTGGAATAAACGATCTGTTCGGTTCCCGGCTCCAGGAAATGAACAAAGAAAATACTTTCAAAAATATATGCAAGATAGGATACCGCCACGAGGATCACGAGTTTCTTGTCATTTTGCCTGGAAAGAAGTATGATCAAAAGACACAAGAGGATCGGCACATCCGTTATGCTCTGTCCCTTCCCCCCGTAATAGCCAAGGACACAGAGCATAACGATCACGTAAAAGTATAGCCTAAGGCCTGCTTTTCCTATATCGAGGAAATGGATACACCAGCACAGAAGCACTGATAACGTAACGGGAAGCAGTGCCCACGCTCCCCAGTCAGAGATGACTATGATCACATCCAGAAGGGCGCACATCACCGTAAATGAGACCAAAACCACCACATGAAAGCCTGTTTCCATTTCTTTATCCTGTGCCATCTTTCCACTCCTCCTATATGTGAAACACCTATATGCGAAACACCTTCATGCGAAACACCTTCCGGTTCCTTTGGAAACTTATTTTTCCCTCATGTCGTAATCCTTATCCTCATCTATCATCTCCAGCATGATGTCCGCAATCTGCCCGTCAAACTGCGTGCCCTTCCCCTTCTCTATCTCGGAGCGCACCACCTCCTGCGGAAGCGCTTTACGGTAGCTTCTGTTTGAAGTCATGGCGTCATAACAGTCTGCCACGCAGATGATCCGTGCCACCTCCGGTATATCATCTCCGCAAAGTCCGTCAGGGTAGCCTTTGCCGTCTATACGCTCGTGATGCCAGTGGGCTCCCACCGAAAGCCCCGGCATCTCTGATATGGTTTCAAGGATCAAAGCCCCCTTTACCGTATGGCTCTTTATCACCTCAAACTCTTCATCCGTAAGCTTTGCCGGCTTGTTTATGATCTCATTCGGGATGCCAATCTTTCCGACGTCATGAAGCATCGCCGCATAATAAATATCGTTTACCTCATCATCCTTTTTACCCATACGCCTGGCCAGCTCCCTGGAGTATGCAGCGACCCGGTTCGAATGTCCGTTCGTGTATGTATCCTTTGCGTCAATAGCACCGGAAAGGGCAAAAATGATCTGCTCCGAGAGCTTTTGGATCTTGCCAATGCTCGCGATAAGATCCTTGGTCTTTCTGTCCACCTCGGCCTGAAGGAAATTTTGGAGCCTGTGAAGCTCCGTGATGCGGTGCACCCTCTCCCTTACGATCTCTGCATCGAAAGGCTTTCGGATAAAGTCCATGACCCCCATCCGAAAGAGCCTTTTTTCCACTTCCCTGTCATCGTCCGCCGTAAGAACGACGACCGGAACCCCCCTTACCCTATCCATCTGTTTCATTCCGGCGAAGGTCTCCTCCCCGTCAATCCCCGGCATTTTGTAATCCAGCAGGATGATATCAGGCTCGTTTTCCTGAAGGAAATCCAAGCCTTCCTCTCCGGAAGAGACGGATGATACCTGATATATCCCGTCAAAGATCTTTTTCATCATCATATGGTTCATCGGTTCATCGTCAATGACCAGCATGAGAAGGTTGTCCTTTTCGGCCAAGGCATCCTCTACGGCGGCAATCATTTCCTTAGGCCTCAGGGGCTTTTTTATAAAGCCTTTTGCCCCAAGGCGAATCGCCTCTGACATATCATCCTGTGATCCTGACGCGGTAAGAAAAGCTACCCGAAGCTCCGATAAGGAAGGATTCTTCCTTATCTCTTCAAGCGTCTGTATTCCGTCCATTTCAGGCATTTCGACATCCAGAAGCAAAAGGTCTACCGGAACTTCCCCAAGAACCCCAAGGCACTCCTTTCCGGAATTGGCCGTAATGACCTCGTAGCCTGCTTTTTCCAGGACGAATTTTGTGTTCATACGGTTCATCTTCTCATCATCTGTGACAAGTATTTTTTTCATGGTTATTTCCGCCTATGATCGAAAAAATTGCGTAGTCATTTTTTTGCAGTTCCTTACTATACTACAAAAGATTTTCCAGGGTCTCGAAGAGAACATCCGGTTCTATCGGTTTTGAAAGGTGTGCGTTAAGTCCGGCCTGCAGGCTATGCTGCACGTCCTCATCAAAAGCATTGGCTGTAAGCGCAATGATAGGTATTGTTTTTGCATCCGGCCTGTCCTTTTGCCTGATAAGCTCCGTCGCCTGAAGTCCATCCAGCTCCGGCATGCGCATATCCATAAGGATCGCGTCATAATATCCTTCAGGATTATCCATAAACATATCTACCGCTATTTGTCCATTGGCGGCATGCTCCGACTTGATGTCCCTCATCTCCAATATGTTCATGAGGATCTCGGCATTGATATCCACATCCTCTGCCACCAGTATTCTTTGCCCGCCAAGCTCTGCTTTCTTCTCCCCCGGTCCCGCACTCTTTTTCTTCATGGAATTCTTGAATTCCTCAAAGAGATTGCCTATGAACAATGGCTTTGATATGAAGCTGTCCACTCCGGAAGAAACTGCCTCATCTAATATGTCGTCCCAATTATAGGCCGTAAGTATGATGATCGCTGATTCATCACCTACTTCCGACCTTATCTGCCTCGTGGTCTCGACCCCGTCCATCCCGGGCATCTGCCAATCCACCACGATCAGATTGTAAGGCTCCATCCTTCCATGGCGAAGCTTTACCATCTCTAATGCTTCTTCACCTGAATGGGCAATATCTGCTGACACTCCCGCCTTGCCAAGAACCAGCTTCGCATGGTCACATGCAACGGAATCATCATCCACGATAAGAACCGTCATCTCCTCGGGATTGATCTCTATATCCCCATCGTCCGCCGAAAAATCCCTTGACGAATCCAAAAGGGTGACAGTCACGGTGAAGGTGGTTCCCTTTCCCTTTTCGCTTTCCACCTCTATGTCACCATTCATCATCTCCACGATACTTTTGGTGATCGCCATACCCAGCCCTGAGCTTCCGTACTTGTTGGCGGCCATCTCGTCTTCCTGGCTGAAGGTTTCGAATATCTTCGGGATATACTCCTTGCTCATTCCGATACCGGTATCGGCCATGACAAACCTTAATGTCGACCTGTTGTCAAATCCTCCGGTCTTTTCCACCCGGAAATCAACTCTTCCGCCTTCCGGGGTGAACTTCACCGCGTTGCCCAGGATATTGATAAGGATCTGCCTTAGCTTGGTACTGTCACCTACGTAATAATCTTCTACGTTTCCCTTGATATTGCAATTGTATTCAAGACCCTTTTCCCTGCACTGTCCGCTTATTATGGTATTGACCTGCTCCAACAGCTTGGAAAATGAAAACTCCCCGTTTCTCAAAGTCATCCTTCCCGACTCGATACGGGACATGTCCAGAATATCATTGATAAGGGAAAGAAGATGCTGCGCGGAGCCCCCTATCTTTTCGAGATAATCTCTCGTGGTATCAGAGATATCCTCATCATTTAGAGCAAGGCTGTCAAGACCGATTATCGCATTCATCGGTGTCCTTATCTCATGGCTCATGTTGGAAAGAAATACGGTCTTTGCCCTGCTTGCCTCCTCGGCCGTCTTTAAGGCATCGCTTAGGGCCTGTCTCTTTTCAAGGGAATCCCTCATGTCCTTGTCAATATCGGTAAAGCCCACGCCCACGGCATGGACCCTGTGGTCGTCCCTGTCCTCGGCATGGCGCACACCCGCCATCCTCAGCATTTCATAGCTTTCCACACCATCCCTTATGACGAGGTACCTGTAGCTTATTATCACTTCATTGGCAAGCCTTCCCCTGATATGGTCAGGCTTTATGAATTCAAAAAAGCCGTCCCTGTAATCCTCCGCAACGTATTTTTGCGCATATTCACCAAATGTGCTCGCAAAGTGGAAATGCCCTACCTGGCTGATGCCGTCATCAAAATTTCTGTCGTTTTGGTAGCATATTCCATCATCATTGTCAAGGTCTACATAATATACGCTCCTGTAATCCGAAGCCAGGGCCGTGATCATCTTGTCCTGCCTGGTTCTTTGCTTTTCCTTTTCCAAAAGCTCCTCCTGCAGGGCAAGCTGCTCCTCGAGCTCCTCCTGGCGGACGCGGTTTTCGGTCTCCGAAATCTCCTTGTCCAGGGTCAGCTGAGCCGCCTTTTTTGACTGCAGAATGACAAACAAAAATATGCCCACGATCATTACCGCCGCGACCACGGACAGCACCAGGCTTCTCGTGATTATCTTGTCTGATATGGTGTTCATCTGCTCACTTATGACACTCTCCCTGACAAGGTATGTAAGCATCCAGTCAGTGCCGGAAACAGGAACATAATATAAGGTTTCCTTGATATCATTATAAGTAAATGATGCCACTCCCTTAATCGATTCATTAAAGTCCTTACTCACCTCTTCTATGGAATACTCATCTTCAAAATCCGCATGCTCCAATGCCAAAAGAAGATTGTCCTCGCTCGCAAGGCCTCCCAACACCATGTTGGCCAGGGATATCCCGTCTTTGGTATAGATGTTGCAAAATGTCGTGTTGTTACCGGACTGAAGAGATATCCCGGAAAGCATGTTGTCCATGTCTATTTCAACAAAGCATGCGACAAGTGTATCTCCCTGAAAGGAAAGCCTGTCCACCGGAACGGCTATGATCACCTTTTTATTATCGCCCTTGACATCCTTGACCGAAATCTGTGGCTCGGAGATTTCATTATAATCAAAGCCATATTCTTCAATATCGGTCCTTGTTCCCCTGGACGTATATATCATCCCATCCGTACCGACAAAGGCAAACTTTTCAAAACCGTACATCTGCTTCATTTTTGCCTGGTATGCCTGGAAGTTATCGACACTTTTGAGGTCTTGTTTATCCATCAGCCACAGGGCGATATCAATATCCGAGATATAATCATCCAGAACAGACTCGACTACCTGCTCCCTTCTTCCTGCCAATTCCTCCAGATACAAAAGGCTTACGTTTCTAACAGCCGTACCGGTATCATTGCTCGCGCTTCTTCCCGTCATCAGGGTTCCCACCACGAGAACGCCCGCCACTATCACACTGCCGATTATAAGGATCGGCATAATGCTTTTCCTTTCTTTGTTTTTAGATGCCATATGGCCTTACCCCTCACTTTTAATAGGTCACTGCAAATAAGCTGCCCTACAATGATACCATGGAAATCGTGGAATTTCAAGAGTTTGCGGCACAAAAATAAAGGAAACGGCTTTATCCGTTTCCTATTTCCACTATTTACAGCTCATCCAAGGTCTTGCCATATGATGGCAAAAACTCCGATACGAATATCCCGGCCTCCGGGTATTCTTCACACAGCTTTTCGACTGACTTCCCTATCGTGTCTTTTGCCACGGAAAATTCCCCGTTGCCCGCCTTTTCCTCTTCCAGGCATTTGATGTACGCGGAAAGCTTGTCGGCCACCTTCACCAGCCCCCTTATGTATTCTTCACCATCCCTTCCCTTGAATATCTCCCCGTACTCACCCCTCAGGCTGTCGGGAAGCTTCTCCAGCAGCCTGTACTGTGCAATCTTTTCGATATTCCTGTAGGTTTCCCTCATTTCCCTGCTGTAGTACTTTACGGGTGTGGGAAGATCCCCCGTTATGATCTCGGTCGCATCATGATAGAGCCCTATCACCGCGGCTCTGTCAGCATCCAGGTCTTTTCCGAGCCTCTTGTTTCCTATCAGGCACAGCGCATGGGCTATCATCGCCACTTCCATCGAATGCTCCGAGAGATTTTCCACCCTGGAGCTTCGCATCAGCCCCCATCTTTCTATGTATTTCATCCTCGCTACGGCAGCAAAAAAATCTCCTTCCATATCTTCCCTCTCTTCTTATTTTTATTGTTACGGTTTATATTGTTACGGTTTTTATTGTAACGAAGGAATAATTCGTTCGTGCCGCATTGAACGATGCTTTACTCTGTCGGAACAAATACCTCCAAGACCGTGCCGTTTGTGCTTACCTCAAGCCCTTCATCGGTCTTCTTCCATTCATATGTTCCTGCGCTTTCATCTCCTAATATAAGCTTTTTCTTTTTGACTTCAAGATTGTCCGTAATGACTGTTTCCATAGTACCGTCCTTGTGGAAGATGTAACCCGTACTCTCACCCATGGAATAAACGCCATCGAAATTCTCTGTTCCCACAAGTCCGTCTGTCCCCTCCATGTATACAAGAGGAAGTAAAGTACCATCTTCCGTAGAAAGATTAAATCCTGTCGTCGTCTCCGTAATGTCATATGCAGCATTATTAAGACCGGGAATATCAATCGTAATCTTTCCGTCATCATCAAAGCTATATGTTCCCTCGGTCACTATCGAATACTTATCTCCCAAAAAAGCGTAGAAATTATCCTCAACGACAGTACCATCGGTTAGCTTAATATGGTATTTTCCGTCAAACGTATCTCCTGAGCCCTCAGACGCATTCTGCGCCGCCTCCAGATCGGCTGCAAAAGTGTTTTCTTTCTCCGATGCATCATGGTCACCGGCCTGCAGTTCATTGATCTTTGCCACGCCCTCAGCCGGAGTAAGTTCTTCGCCTTCCGGGTTTTCATCTCCTGATGCCTCTTCCTTTATTGCCCCGGCATCGGAAGAAATGCCGGTCGCTGCGTCCCCGCATCCAATGAGAGAAGCTGAAGCCAGTGCAGCGCAAAGCAACGTCGCTATGAATTTACTTTTCATTATTGCTATACCTCCTCTGAAGCTACATTATAGCACATATAAAAAACGAATGCAAGAACTATAGCTCTTCCTCCCACTTTGTGATGTTCCTCTCGCCTTCCGCGTAACCAAAGTTTATCCCCAGCTTATGTACCGTAATGCCCTTCTTCTTGGCCGGAAGGATATACTTTTGCGCGTATTTTTTATCATCTATCTGGGACAGGGCCTCGCCCGGGCTTTTGTTCAGCTTGAACTCTATTATGTAGAGGTGGTCTCCTGCGTCAAGGACTGCGTCTATCCGGCCCTTGTTAGTCTTTTCCTCTGTAAGAAACTCCATACCGCACATCTCGAATATGACCCTTACCATGGACTGGTAGTACTTTTCCGCCTTTATCTGGATGTCGTACGGGAAGCCCGCGAAATACGATGTGAGAAGCTCTATCATCTCACCGGTGTCGCCTTCCCTTGCGCTCTTTCTTAGTTTCCGTCCGAAGGTTATGGGG